>NZ_JBSWSP010000009.1:0-255499 GCF_054095825.1 Candidatus Nitrosopumilus sp. bin_68KS | reverse complement strand
TTTTAACGCATGTTCGTTCATATGAACAGCATTTTCCTTTTACTATTCATCTGCTTAAGAAAACAACTGAGATGGCTGATATGTTCATACTTTATGAGGTAAAAAAAATTGTTTAGGAAAAAATCTAATGATAACTCAAAACTTGAATCAAAGTCCGGTCACAAATTAGTTGGGCTAAATAACATTTCTTCTATTTTCAAAGGAAACTCAAATATTTCAAAAATTAAGCCTAAAATTGATAAAATACCTGAAGAAATTATTCGAATTGATGATTCTGATTCACCAAAACCTTCTACCAGCAAGGCAGTAAAACTAATCCAAGAAGTTCAAAAATTAAAAGATAGAACAATAACTCCATTTGTAGATTACAATGAAGGTCTAATTTTCTATCCAACCCTCTCAAAAATAGGGGAATTACAAGACAATATTTCATGTCTGGATGATTTGGTCTCAGATGGAATTTTGGAAAAAAAAATATATGAAAAATTAATTGTTTGCCCAATTCATCCTGATACTCATTCATCTAGTGTTCGTCTTTATTGCCCCAAATGCCATTCTATGAATGTTGAAAAACTAAATCTATTTGAGCATAAAATATGTGGATACATCACAGAAAGCACAAATTTTGATTTCACAGATCCAGAAAATTCACGTTGCCCTTCATGTAAAAAATCAATTAAAATTTTTGAAAAAGAAATACGCGTACCTGCAATGTGGTATCAATGCATTGACTGTGTTGAGAAATTTGATAATGCTGTTATCAAATTACATTGTAGAAAATATGAACATGATTTTGATACAAATTCTGGACAATTTGTTCCAACATATTGCTATAAGTTAAAAAATTCTGAATCATCAATCAATTCTGATACTAATCAAATAAAAGACGATTTACTAAAATTATTACAGGGATTCAATTTTGATGCAAATCTCAATATTCAGATTAAAGGTAAGAGTAACAACATTCATGAAATTCCAATTTATGGAAAAAGTGACATCACTGATGAATCGATACTGATCTTTATAAAAAATCAACCTGATGGAATTAATCAGTCTGATATGAATTCAATATTGGTTCCAAAACTAGACATTAATCCTACAAAGACATTGCTTTTGACCGTATCTGGGATTAATGATGGGGTTGAAAATCTTGCAAAACATTATGGGATTAATCTAATTGTTGAATCTGATTTCTCCCAAATTATTACACGCGTGGAAAAATTTGCTTCTGATTGGTATTCTGAGAATGGTGGCAAAAAGTGAAAAATGTCTTTTCAAATCATTTCTTAAAAAATCGTCGAGCTGTTAGTCAGGTAATGGGAAGTGTGGTGATTTTAGGAATTGTTAGTTCAGTCGGATCTGTAATTTTGTTTAATGGGATGAATAGCATTAGTGCATTTACTTATGATCTTTCTTTTCATGAAGCATCAAAAAACCAAATCCATCGAGAAGATTTAGTATTTGAACATGTCCGATTTGAGCCTAATACTGATAATTTAGAGATTGATTTGGCAAATATTGGCTCTGTTGAATCCACAATCGCTAGTATCACTATCATAAATATCGACAATCAGGAAATTATTACAAATTGGGTAGATCTTGATCAAACTATTCAGATAAAAGATAATCGACAAATTATTTTGGATCTCATAGACGACACTCAAATTTTATTGGTTCAAGGTTCTGGAACGTGGAATGATCCTGCATATGTTAATTCTGAATATAGAATATCATTGACAACAACTAGGGGGAATTTCTTCACAACTGTAGCTAGTCCATTTAATACATAAAAAAATGACATCAAAAAATTCTAGTATTAAACAGAAAAAAAATTCTCGATTACAAAATAGACGAGGAATTACTGATATTATCAGTACCATGATGCTAATGGCTGTAACTGTTACTGGTGCTAGCACGTTAACTTATTTTATGAACGATGCATTTCTTTCAGGAAATTTAGGGACTACTTCAACACTTGAAGCATCATCATTGAATATTCTTCTTTTAGCATATGATACACGTGATTCTACAGGCTTACTGACATTGACTGATGTTGACAACAAATATGATTCTCTTTTGTGCCGTACAAGCTGCAGTAGTAATCCAAATAATATTCCTGCTAATGGGGGTACTGAATTTATTGTTGTTCAAATTCAAAATAATAATCTTAATTCAATTTTTCTAGAACATCTTTCTATAAATGGTCAACGTTACTCTTGGGATATTTCTACATCTGGCATGACCCTTGATACTACTGTTCCATTAACAAATGGCAAATATCCATTTGATGGAATGTTTTCAATTTTACCTGTAACAGTGGGGCCAATCATTCAAAACGAAAATATTGAAATCCAGAGTGGTCAAACTGTAAATCTTCTTGTAAAACTAGATTCTGTTGGTTCTGACATTTCATTGAATAAAGGGATTAGACTACTTCTAAATTCGGGACAAATTCAACCTGCTGAATTTTTACTTGAAAGTGGTGGTGCACAATAAAATCACATTCAAAGAATATTACAAAAAATAGACGTGGTCTTTCTTCTGTTGTAGGTGCATTATTCTTTACTGTGTTGATGGTTGCTGGTTTCTCAGTTTTGAGTTTGGCATTGGATGCTCAAACTGATATTGTTACTACTCAGAGAATCATTTCCGATGTTGAACTAAAAAAACAGCAAGAAAGATTTGGAATTGCAGTATCTACTGATTCTGCAAATAAATTAGATGTTTCTGTGACTAATTTTGGTCAAAATCCTGTTGAAATCTCTAGTTTTTGGATAATTAACAAAACATTAGCTACTCAACCCGCTACTCGATATTCAGTAAATTATGATGATTCTTTTGTTACTGGTGGAATCCCTTCATCAATACTTGCATCTCAAGCATTTTACATGATTCCTGACTCATATGATATCAAAGTAATGTCTTCTTTAGGTACTATTGAAATTGCAGAATTGGTTGTAGGTCCTGGAGGTTCTTCAGTTAATAATTTACGTTCTGTACTTGTGACTGATCCTCCTGATGTTATTTTGGGACAAAATGTGACAATTGGAATGGTTGTTACTAATACAGGTCAATTAAAAATAAATGATGTATCTCCTTCAAACATATCTGTTAATCCCCCCGGCGTTGTTGTTGGAACTTCTGGCCCTAATCTTCCTTCAGTTGATTTAATTCCTGGAGAATCATTTTTGTTTTTGTGGGATTATAATATTGATGGAACAGCAGACACTAGTATTGATTTTTCAAATTTTGCAACAGGATTAGATGTAAATAATAATTTCATTCAGAGCAATATTGCATCCGACAAAACTATTTTGCGAGATAGTGCAAATTCAACTTCTGGTTCTGAGGAATTAATTGTTCTAACACAAGATCTTTTAGCAAAGCCTGAACTGTTTATTGTAATGCCTGCACCATTTGGTGAATCTGGGCAACAAGGTGTATGGGGAATAAATGTGGTTAATCCTATTGAAAAAGATCTTGAAGTCAGCAAAATTGTGATTACTGCAACATCTACAAGATATACTGGTGGGGATGAAATTTTTACTGATAATAATGGTAATGCATGTGAGGCTGAACACGTTGATTTAAGCTTGGGTGGGACGTGGAGTTGTCCTATGCCTAATCAATTGATGTGGAAAAGTCTTAGTAATCCTGTTTCTGTTCCTGGTTTATCCAATGTTCCATTTTTAGCTTTAGTTGAACCTGGATTCATTGGAAGCAGTGGTGATTTCCTTGAAACCGTTCCTGTTGACGTGAGTGTCTATACTACATTGGGGCAATTTGGAAAGTCTGGATATGGCACATCATATAATGAAGGGTCTACAACATTGCCAAACGTGTATCTAACAGATGTTCCTGGATCTTCTAGTAATGCAAACATTCTTTCAAGTATAGATGGCATTACTAGTGGAAGTGTCATAAAACTAAATGCCACTCTAACTGACTTTGATGATAATCTTAACCATGTAATTCAGGCAATAGATTCTAGATTGATAATCAATATTCCAAAAGGTTGGTCGTCTCCTTCCATAATTAATGCCCCTGGATTCACAATGGATCCTATTGAAACATTTGCAGATGGCTCTTCGCAAATTGTTGGAGTTCTAAATTCTGATATTGCTAGTACTGCAGATACTCAAACCATAGAATTTCAAGTAACTGCTCCCACTGTAACTTCTACACAACTGTATGTCATGTATGTTCTAGCCGATGGAATCAGCAGCGGGGATGTAGCTATCGGTCCATTAGCTGAAATAATATTACAAGTAATCCCATGAATATTTTTTTCAAGTGATTTTCAAAATTACTTTATTCTTATTCTAATATGAAAAAAGAAAAAATGGTGTTATTGACCCATAGTTGGATCAATCATAACATAATTGATTTTGTAGACTTTGCCAGCGTTAAGCTCTGCACATCCGAGAAATACCATTAGATTCTCTGTTGGTTCATCTGGTGGCATATCATCATCATCATATAGGAATTCTGATTCACTGTTGTGAGGTATTATTCTCTCTAGCGTACATTCAGCATTCTCAGCACCTATGAGTGGATCAAGAGTTTCTTCCACTACACTGAATAAGACAATTGTAGTAGTTGAACTTAATTCAGAATCAACAATTCCTATGTTTCCTTCGGTTCCCATTATCTCTATACATGGTTCTGTTTTGATTCCATCTACATAATGATCACAACTATCTTTTGTTGCAAGACCAATTCCGTCCTCGTTAATTTCAATCTCCATTGAATTGTTTTGGAAAACTATGCCTCCAGGTCCACCTGAACCATCACCATTATCATCATTATAGATTGTACATGAGATAGTTTTGTCTTTTTTAATCATGAATGATTCATTGGTTGTTGTTGGGCATTTACTGTCTCCTGTAATGAGAACTTCTGTATATGATTCTGTGACTGTTGATGCAATTGTTTGACTTAATGTGTATGCTCCTTTTGGAACTTCGGCAACATGTGTGAATGGATCAAGTGAATCTTGAACTAAATCAAATGTTGAACCTAATTCATCAGTTACTTTGTATGAAAAGTCCTCGAGCATGGCTTGACCGCCATTGTCTTGTGTGAGTGCATTTCTAATCACAATCGTTCCTGTCTTTTCTGGTTCTGGCTCATCTCCGCATGTAAGAGGATTTGATGCTGAAATTGATGTTTCACCATCTTTCAAACCGTCTGTGATTTCGAATGAATATCCATTATCACTTTCTGTTTGTCCAATGTAAAGATCCTGCGAACAAGATGTGTGTATTTCAATTGATGACACAAGTTCATCATCGTTTTCTACTATTTTGTAAATAGCAAAGACTGTGTTTGAATTTAATTTTTCTTTACCAAAACTGGATGATTCAATCTGATAATCTCCCATATTGGTGACATCTACAATACTTGTTAATTTTTTATCATTATTGCCTATGTCGTTGATTTTTTTGTAAATTTCAATTCTAAATTCACTGTCTATTTCTGAACTTGGGGTAGAAAATTTGAACTTTAATGTGTCTGGCTTCTCACAATCACATGGATCTTTTGGAACATCTTCACCACAATCATCGTCATCATGATTATATCCATAATACCCGTGACCGCAATCATCGTCATCATGATGACCACCATATGTTGAAAATGCATTTGGAATTGCTGTTACAAATCCACCGATAATCAAAATCGATGTAATTGCTGAGATTGTCAAAGTCGTCTTTAATTTTGTCATTGCATAGACATGTTTACGTGACTACTAATGAGCAATGTTGTAATGTTTGAACAACATTTGAAGCTGATGTGTTGTTTGAACACAAATTGCTTTAACATCTCTTTTGATTTTAATACATTTAGAATGACAAAACTACAGTCAAAACAAAACAAGTTAACTTCAAGAAGAGCAGTTGCTCCAGTTATAGCAACACTTCTTTTGGTAGCAATTGCAGTAGTTGGTGGAAGTATTGTCTTTGTGTTTTCACAAGGATTCTTTAGTTCTGCTCAAGTTAGTGGTTCTCCAAACATTGAATCATTGAGGATCATTGGATATGACGCAACTGATGGCACCGCCTTACAAATTCATGATGGAACTGTTTCCTCAGTACTATCAGGAGCTACAGGTGATGGATTAGCCGAAGGAGAACGTATTGCGATATATATTCAAAACAATGGTGTAAGTAAAGCAACACTAGGCGAACTTCGATTAGGGGGCACAGTCTATGACTTTGTGGCAAATTCAGGTCCTACATTAGATGTTTGGACTCCAGCACTTGACGATGGAATTATTGGAACTCCTGCAGGTGCAGGATATGTAATCCTGACAAAAGGTGATGATGTAATTCTAGATTCAACTTCTGGAACCATTCAACCAGGTCAACAGGCCACAATCATACTTGAGCTTGATGAAAACATCAAAACAGGTAGAGATGCACAATTCAAACTAACTACAACAAACGGTGCAGTCTTCGTTGGAACTGTTATTGCAGGTCAGCAAAGTGGATAACTCCACCCTTTTTTCCTTTTTACGAAAAAAAAACGGAGTAAAAAATGAAAAATGGAGAAAAAAATGAAAGCAAAAAACCCCCTTCTTTTCTTACTCACTTTATCTCTAGTATTTGGAGGAAATCTACATTCAGCATCAGCACAAAATTTAGAAGCACTATCTGATTATTCGATAAAACTGGCAATATCCCCTTCACATTTGGAGAGTGGTATAGCAGAGCATCAAGTTGGATATCTTTTTGTTTTAAGCAAACATGGCGTTCCTATCACATCATCATATGATGTACCCGTTAGTCTAAGTTCTGATAATCCTTCTATTGTATCTGTTCCAAACAAAATAATTCTAAAAGCAAATGATGAATTTGTATCATTTCCAGTAACGACGACTGAAAAGTCTGGCTCTACAACAATTACCGCTAATCTCAATGGAAAGATTACATTTCAAAAAATTGAGGTAGGGACTGATCAAACATATCTTCCTGATGACTTGATTCTAGAACTAAACCTCCCAACAAATAAAATGCATGTTAATTCTGAAATGCCATTTACAGTTTTTTTAAAAACTTTGGATGGTGTAAACATCCGTGCTCCTAATGATGTTGACATTCTTCTGGAATTTGATGAACTTTTAGCATCAAGTGATTCTGAAATATTGACCATCAAGAAAGGAGACTATTATGCATGGGGAACTTTACGTGCTCATGATAAAGTTGGAAATACGTTCCTACGTGCAATTCATGAAGATTCTGGTCTTGATGTTGCAAAAAGTCTTCAAATTTCATCTACCCTTCCTGCTGGATTGAAATTAACAATATTTCCAAAATTAATTCCTGCAGAAATTGATAGAACGTTGGATATTTTTGTTAGTGTGGTTGATTCTGATGGAAATCCGACAAAAACTCCGAATGACATCCCACTTGATTTTTTCTCAAGTGAGCAATACCCAATTGGTGACAATCTGGACAAATTTGGAAAATCTGAAAAACCAACAATCAAAAAAGATCAGTTTGGTTATCTGCTACAACAAAAATACAGTCTACAAAATTTACTTACAAATGATATTCTAATCGGAGTAAGCTCTTCAGGACTTGGAACTGCAACTGACACTTTCCGTACAGTCGGTGAATCAATTGAAATGGATCAAAACCAACGTTTAACAAATTATCATTTTGATGAAAAGGATTATGATACGACAGTAAATGTTTTTGGATTGGATAAAATCCCTAGTAATGCAACGGCATTTTTTACATATCAGTTATCCTTGATTGAGGATGATGAGGATGATGATGGAATAAGACCTGATGGAACTAAAGTTGAAATTCATCCTGATTGTGCAGAAGAATCTGATGAAGGAAATTCTGGATCGATCAATTCTGATGATATAACTCGTAATACTGAGTTAGATCCTGAAGATATGATATTGTACACCATTGATTGTTTAGACGATGGAGAACTTTATCCTGTACAATCAAATGAAAATCTGTATACTGATGGGTTTGTCCAAAAAATCAATGTCATTTCTAGTGATGATAAATTAGCTACAATTGAGAATGGGGGAAAAATTCTTAGTTCTTATTCATATGGAACTGCAAAAATATCTACAGGACAAAAAATTGGTCCTGTTAAAATATCTGCATCTATTAATGGTATGGGAACTGGTTCATTTACTTCTCAAGTGATTAACACATTGGAGCAAAAAGAGGTACGATTATTTTCTCCAACAGGCAAAGATAGCATCATTTTTGATCGTGATGGATTTTTTGACATGTTTTTGATTGCACTAGATGAAAAAGAAAGACCGAAAATTCTAAAGGAGACTGGCAAATATCTGATAACCCCTACAAATGGATTGATTGAAATCGATAAAGGCTCAACATTTACCTTTTCTCAACTTAGGAGTGATTCTTTTAATATTTCTGATTCTGAAACAAAAATTATTCTAACTGTTGAACCAATTGGTGAACATGCTAATTTAAACTTGGAAGGAAGTAAAACTTTCGTTACTTATCCTACATCTCAAATGAAAGTTTCACTTCCTCTGGAAAAAATTAATGCAAATCACCAACAAAATATGGGGACTGTTCAACTCGTTGATTTTCAAGGAAACCCAGTAATCCCAAAATTTGATGTCAAATCTAAGATTGTATCTTCAAAAGATACGATAGTTAAGATTATTGAAGATGCTGTAATTCCTAAAGGTTCTTCATATGCAACATTTCCAATTAAAACTACAGGTAATGTTGGAAATGCAATAATTTCTGCAAGTGCCAAGGGTGTTAATGGAACTTCATTTCCTATCAACTCTGCTTCGTCTCAAATGCAATTACAAGTATTTACTGGTGGACTAGATAATGAAATTACTGCTGATAATCCAATTGAATTTAGATTATTTGTGGATGATGAAAATGAAGAATCTGTATCTGGAGCTTCATTAAAAATAATCACAAAAGGTGATGCAGTAATTACTCCTGAAGTGGTAAGAACAAGTTCTGATGGAAGCGCAATTGTAAGTTTAACTGCCTTTGAAGGACCAAATATTTCATTTGATATTATTGCAACTGCTGAAGGATATGCAGAAGGCAAGGATTCTTTCACTGTAAATGTTGATTCACCAGAGAAGACCTTCAGCGCAATTGATCTAGAGTTGCCTGAATGGATTGTTTATCTTGTAATTGGAGGAATTTTAATGATTGTTGTTGTGGTCTTTATGTTCTTAAAGAAATCAAAAGGCGACTTGGAAGAAGATTGGGAAGAGGAAGAAGAAATATAATTTATTTTTTTACTCTTTTTTTATCTCTGCAAATTCCACAAAGATAATTTCGCTTAAACTCTTTTAATTCATTTTTAAAATCATCTGTTTGAAAGTATGATTCACCCGTTTGTAATCCTCCTGGAACTAATATTCCGCAAACGTTACAATGAATCTCTACATTGAATTTTACTCTTTTTTCATTTTCCAAAATTCTGCCAATTATCATAGATTCATCTAATGATTTTATTTGATATAAATAATGATGAGACTCAAAACTCATGAATATTATATTGAAAAATCATGACTATTCTTATGCTCTCTGTTTGGTTTCGAGTGATTAGGGTTAGATTCCTTCTTGCATCGGTCATTGCAGTTTCTGTAGGTTTGGCACTGAATTGGTCGCAAAATTCTTCAATAGATTTACTTGATATGCTATTGACGTTTGCAGGAGTAATGGCACTTCATGCAAGTGTTGACTTACTAAATGATTTTTGGGATTTTAAACGAGGAATTGATACTAAAACTAAACGAACTAAAATGAGTGGTGGTACTGGTGTGTTGCCTGAAGGATTACTTAAACCATCTTCTGTATATCGTGCAGGAATTGCATTTTTAATTATCGGTTCACTGATTGGTGGATATTTTGTTTTTACAGATGGAATACTAATTGCAATAATTTTGGGATTTGCAATATTGTCTATCTATTTTTATTCTACAAAAATTGTTGATTCTGGATTAGGTGAATTCTTTGTAGCAGTAAAGGGCTCAATGATTGTAATTGGTACATTTTTTATTCAATCAGGACAAATTAACATAGAATCAATACTTGGTGGAATTGTAGTTGGCTCTTTATCTGCTTTAGTATTATTCATCGCATCATTTCCAGATCATGATGCAGACAAGTCAAAAGGTAGAAAGACTTTGGTTATTGCAGTTGGAAAGAAAAAAGCATCATGTTTATTTTGGACTTTTCCAATAATATCGTATGGTGTAATAATCGCTGGAGTATCTGTAAATCTATTCCCATCACTATCCTTGATCAGTCTGCTTAGCATACCATTAATGATAAAATCTGGATTTGGATTACAAAAAAACTATGATGCTGTTGATGGATTAGTGCCTTTCATGTCCTCTACTTTGATGTTTAGTAGAATTACTGGTGCATTGTTTGTGGCTAGTTTCTTAATTGATTTTTGACGCTTTAGACATAAATTTAGCAGTTCTTTATGATTTACATGATTTCAGGATTTGCAACTAAAGAGGGAACCGAAAAATTTGCTCAAAACTCAGGCGTAAATCAAGCAAATTTCAAAGATTTTGCAAATCTTACTCTTTCAAATGTTGGAATTGGAACCTATCTTGGTGATCCAGATTCAAAAACTGATGAATTAGTTACAAATGCAGTAAAACAATCCATCTTATCTGGAGTTAATGTTATAGACACTGCAATAAACTATCGTGCTCAAAAAGCAGAACGTTCTGTCGGAAAAGCAGTATCTGAATTAATTCAAGATGAAAAAATATCTAGGGATCAGTTGTTTGTAAGTACTAAAAATGGATATGTCACAAATGATGCAGATGTTCAATTAGGTTTTTGGGAATATGTCAAAGAAGAATATTCTCAAAAAGGAGTAATCAAAGAAGGTGATGTTACATCTGGATATCACTGTATGACACTTCCTTATCTTTCTGATCAACTAGACCGTAGTTTAAAAAATCTAAACATGGATTGTGTTGATTTGATGTATCTTCACAATGCCGTAGAGGGACAAATAAAAGATGTCTCTAAAGAACAATTTTTAGAAAATTTAAAATCTGTCTTTGAATTATATGAGCAAAAACGTGATGAGGGAAAAATTAAATTCTATGGGATGGCAACCTGGGAATGTTTTAGTGTTCCAAAAGATAATCCACAATACCTTTCTCTTGAGGATACTGTAGATATAGCTAAAAAAGTTGGCGGAGAAAATCATGGGTTCCAATTTATTCAATTACCTTTCAATATGCATTATGATCAAGCACTTCTTGGAAAAACTCAAATGATTAATGACAAACAAGTTTCAATTTTGGAGGCATCCTCGTCATTGGGAATTGGTGTGTTCACTAGTGTTCCATTTATGCAAGGACGATTACTTGCTCCAGATGTAATGCCTGAATTCAACGAGCTAAAACCTTCATTGCGTGCTTTACAATTTATTCGCTCATCTCCAGGAGTTTTAGCCCCATTGGTTGGACAGAAATCATCTCAACATGTTTCTGAAAATCTTGAAATTATGAAAATTCCTCCTATATCTGAAGATGAATTTCTAGCCTTGGTAAAAAAACTCACTTCATGATTATTGTTTAATTTTCAAAAATTTGTATAGAAAAATAATAAATGAGCCAATATTGTGAACTAAATACATGTCTGCTAAAATTTATGATTATACCAAAATATGTGAATCTGTTTTATTAATTGACCCTAAAATTCGATTTGCAGGTGTTATTAATGAAAGGGGCAGATTGGTTGCTGGTGGGATGCGGGAGAATGTTGAACCATTAGAAAGTGAAAAAGACGACGAAATGATTTTCATGGAATTGGCTTTACGTGTCAAAATGAGAAAAGAGTTTGATAAGCAACTAGGTCTCGTAAATTTTGCTATGGCTTCACGAGAACGTGCTTTAGCTATTAGCGTATTGATAAATGATGATATTCTTTACGTAGTATCCGAACCTGATTCTGATTATGGTGTATTGCCTAAGAAAATACTTGACATAGTTCATTCATAGAATCCATTTCCATTTTTGGGAATTTATGATCTTATTAATTAGCAATCAAAATCTCTAGATACTAACATGGCAGTAAATAGTAAATTAAATACAAACTATTTGGCAATTACAGAATTAACCTCTGAGATTAATTCAATTGTTAGAAGATCTTTTGATAGTGGGAACAAAGAATTGTCTCCATACGATGTAGAACATATCTTGAGAATTACTTCTGATGTTACCTCTAAAATTCGTCCACAACTCAAAGAATTAACAGTATAATCGCTATCCTTCCTGAACTCTGAAATATTTCTACTTTCATTCCTTGTAAAGATGGATTTCTAACTGTATCTATAAATAGAAATTAAAAAGACAAATTTTGTGCCAGTAGATCCTGTATGCGGAATTGAACTTGATGAGGAACTTGCATTACTTCATGAATATGATGGAAAAAAATTCCATTTTTGTTGCAATGGTTGTAGACGTATTTTTATCAAAAAACCTCGTAAATACAAAAATAAAATTTAGATTGGAAAAGCACCACACATTCTACAGAATTTAGAGTTTTTAACTTCGTGTTTACAATACGGACATGCATCCTCTGAGCTTTTTTTAGGAACTCCGAACAGTTTCTTGTAAATCTCATAATAATGCATTGACTCTCTGGTTCTGATGACTACGCCATCTTCTTTTTCAGTGATTAATTTTTTTTCCACATATTTTTCTTCATTAATAATAGATTCAAACAAATTAGTTAGTCCGGAAGTTCCTGAACCATCTTGCATTGGTGATTTCTCTCTCCATGTGATCTGTTGAGGAAGAAATCTCTCAAATGTCTTACGAAGTATCCATTTCCCATGTCTTTGATTATTTTCATTCCTAACTTTCATATCTACTGGAATCTTTTTGGCAAGTTCCATTACTGTATCTTTTAAAAATGGTGATTCTATGTTTATTCCAATTTCTTTGCCTATTTTTTGAGTGGGAAAATGCATTACTGAACAAACTCTGGTGATCTCTGCTTCTAATTCATTTTCAGGTTTATTTATGAGAAAATTATACCCTGCAAATAATTCGTCTGCACCATCACCAGTAATGATGGATTTCTCTCCGTTGTCTTTTGCCCATTTTATGGCAAGATACATTACAACATTATTTCGAATCTCGATATCGTTGAAATTTTTTAAAATCTTTATTGTCTCTTCAACTGCTTCAAGAATCATGGAAGTTTTTACCTGAAAAATCGTAAGGTGCAAATCAAATTCCTTTGCTATTCTTTGACAATATGTAAGGTCTGTTGAAACAAAGTCTTCTGCAATAATTGCTATTGCTTTTGGTTTTCTGTTTTTTAAGAAATATGCTATGATGGAGCTATCCAATCCTCCTGATAATGCTATTAAATTTGATTTACAAGAATTACATGACTCTTCTAAAATTTTGTAGAGTTCCTTGGAAGCATTATCCAACATTACTCAGTTTTCTCTGAAATTAAAATATCTATGCCTATTCAGATTTTCTGATTAAACATGTATTTTATTGCAAACTTAAAATATGTTATAGGGTTTTTGGCAATTAATGCTTCTTCCTGCTGAAATTGAATCTAAAACTCTAATTCCTGCATTACGTGCAATACTTGCCAAAAAACTAGCAGAAGATCATAATATTAGAGAAGATGAAATTTCCAAAATGCTTGGCGTTACTCAAGCAGCTATTAGTAATTACATTCGTGGAACAAGAGGTGATCCCTCTTTAATTGCAAAACTTTTGGCAGAAAAACAAGTTGCAATAATGATTAATGAACTAAGCGATAGTCTTTCATCAGATATGGCATATACTCCATCCAGTCTTTCAAAATTCATAGGTCTTTGTAATTATATTAAATCTAGTCTATTAATTTGTGAGATACATCATAATCTTGAATCAAACATTGATGAGCAGGTGTGCAAAGAATGTGAAAATATGCTTCTCAAAGGTCCTGGAAGCGTTTACTAAACTTTATTTAAAATAATTTCAATTGTAGATGTCATACTTCCAATTCCTGGAGCTTCTGCTGTGTCTAGGATAATTTTTTGAATTTTGGAATTACCTTTTAGCATTTTTTCAGTAATGATATTTGCAACTGCAACTGCATTTGGAATTGAATTTCCCTTTGCTTTTAAAATAACTTCATGTTTACTTCCTAAAGTTGACAAAACATCAATAGCTGATTGCATTACAGGATCGTTTCCAATGTTTATGATGGTGCCTTCAGACTTTTCGGTCTGCTCTTGACCATACGGTTCAGATATCTCTTCCATGAGCATTATTCAACAATCAGCAATTTTTTGTTCTTTTAAGTTTTATCGACCATTGATTCATTTTTCAAAGTAATCAATTGGTATATTTTGAAAATCTCCGTTTGGTAGGACCCTTCTAATTGTAATTGGGATCACTCTTTGTTCTAGTTCCTCCATTGCAATATCTAATGAAATTCTTGCAGTTTTTGGAATCGGAATAAATGGTGGAGCTCCTAATGATAATTGCAGAGCTCTTGCTCCCATAATTCTTGCCTTTTCAAATCTTGTAAGTGTTGGAGGACCAATTGTTATTTTTCCTTTCTCACAAGGAATTTCTTCTGGCTCGTGCTCTTCAACTTTTTCAACAACCTCTCTACTTTCAATCTCTTTGATTCTTTTTTCAAGACTTTCTTGATCTTTTTCACTTAGTGGTTCAAGACCTCCTTTCTTTTCTATTAATTTTCGATAAGTATCTAGTGCTTTGTTTAGTCCAGCATTTTCTTCTGGAATAATTTCTTCTGATGTTTCTGAAACTTCCTCAGTTTGAGGTACATCTAACAATGGGGCTTCTTTAACATCAGACAAGTAATAAAATTTTCTTAAAACGTTATATAATCTAATCATTTTAATGAACGAATTGAACACATCTTCTGTTTCCAGAAAACAACTAATTTTAGAAATTCGGGGAAAAGCAAAAATTTCATGTGATCTAAAACGTCATTTGTCTCCACGAACTGTTGGAACAATAATGAGATCTTTGCCTTTGGAAGGAAATGCACATCTTCTGGGAAAAAGTATTTTGTATTTTGAAACTAGTGTTGACTCTGGAACGGAGAGGTCAAGATCTGAATTCAAAAAAGGTGATGTGGCATTTTTACCATCTTCTGGAAGTATTTGCTTTTTTCTAAATGATGTAGTTTCAGGAAAAACTATGACGCCAATTGGAAAGTTAGGCGATGATGTTGATATACTAAAGAATGTTAAATCTGGAGATATACTTAGTATCTATGAAGATACTGCTTGATACAAATGATGTCCTGAATATCCGCCGACTCTTTTCACTGTTCCTTTAATTGCAGAATTTTTTAGAAATGCATTTGCTGCAGATATTTTAACACCTGTTTGTCTTGCAAGATCTTGGACTGTGACTACTTTGGAATTTTGAATAATTTTCATGGCTTGTTGCTCATTGACCTGAACTGTGATCTCTGCTTTCTTTGGGCCACTCTCGCCTTTGTCTTTTTTACTCTTTTTTGTATCCTTACTTCCAGCTGATTTATCCTTGTTTGCAGCTGTTGGCTTTTTTGCTCCACCCATAAATCTAGAAAAAAATATTCCTCTTATAAACGATGAAGAACTTTGATGTGTGAAATTTTTATTAATTATTTGAAAAATTCTAAAATCTTTTCAAGTATAAATAACATCTTTCCTATCATTAATTATGGGTATTGTATCTAAAGGTGCAAAATGTAATGTTGATGGATGTGATCAAGATGGTGCTCGTTCTTTAAACACTGCAAAGGTGGAAAATGCCGGTCTTAGGGTAACTTCATCAGGTAAAAAAACAGTGCTTTGCAAAGAGCACTATAAAGAATGGAAAAAAGAATCTAAAGATGATCGTGATCTTGAACGTGCAAGATTTGATAAATTTTAGATTCCTATGTTAGTTTGAAGGATTTTTAGAATAATCTTCTCTGAGTTTCTCATATAGTTTATCTAATTTTTTATAGAGTCTTTTTGGTTCTCTTTTTTTCTGGTTACTCAATACATACAATGCGATAATTGGAAATGCAATTGTTGCATCAGCATATACTGTAACCATTCCATTATGTGCATCTTGAACTTTGCCCCAACTTTTTCCTTCTTGAAGTGTTGCCCCTGACAATCCTCCAGTGTCAGGGCGTGCATCAGTAATTTGAATAATGTAATCTTGTCCACCATCATCTCTTTTTAGAATTTGGTCTAATAATGGACCTGTTTGCTGAGCAGTATTTTTTGGAACTCCGCCTCCCAATTCTAAAATACCTGATTTCTTTGAGTCATAAAGAATAGCTGCCTGCTCTATAATCTCTCTTACAAAATCTAAATTGTAAATTTTGTCTTTAAGCCTATGAACTGCTAAATTCAAGGCTAATGATGAATCCTTTATCGTAGATATGTACACTGGCACATCATAATCATATGCCGATGTAACAAAACTTTTTTCAGGATGTTTTGATTTCTCCTTGCTTATCTTTCCCATTAAATTACAAAATTCAGCAGTTGTAAATGGTTTATCTGGAAAGTCGTCGCCAAACATTTTTTGAATTAATTCATCTTCTGCTTCTAATGTTTCATGAAATTTAATGTACACATCTCTGATTCTTACAATTTCATTTTCATACAATTTCATATCATCTACATCAAAACTTCCTTGTTTTACTGGTAACCCCCATGCAAAATGATCTTCATGGTATACATTTGCACCCGTTGTAATTATCCAGTCTACAAATCCTCTTTCAATAAGTGTCTTAATTATTCCACCAAACCCGACAGGTGTCATTGCCCCTGAAACTGTAAGACAAATTGTGGCATCTTCCTCGATCATCTTTGCATAAAGTTTAGCTGCATCTCCAAGCTGTCTACCATTATATCCTGTACTTGCAAAGACATCAACTAAATCCTCTATAGTCATATTTGGATCTAGTTTAATGTGAGGGATATCTTTACCATGAAATTCATGTGGGTCCACTTTGGAAAATAATTTTTCATTCTAAATAATACTTGCGGAAAGGACTATGTTGTATGAGTTACCTTTTCGTTGAAATATTACTTAATTAGGAATGATCTAAAATAATACTAAATGAAAATAATCGATTTACATGATCCTCGAAGAGTTGACAAATCTCCTGACGATGTTGAAATTTTGATGTCATCAGGAAATTTCATTCAAGATGAGTTTGTAATTTCTAAAGTGGAATTGCGTCTTTACAATGAACGGATTGATGATGAATTGGGAATTTTCTCTCTGATTACCTCTTTTGTAGAGACTGACAAAGGCTCTGTGGAAATGATTTATGATGAGGGATTTCGTGGTGATAACCCTTTGAAAAGAACTAGAGAATTTTTAATTTCTAATTTGGGAATATCTGCTTTGATTTTGCGCTCAATAATTTGCCTGCGTGACAAATTTGATTAATTCCAAATTTCTACATAGTATTCTTACTGATGATTTCTGCTTGTTCCTTAAGTAGAAAATTCTGTTTTTTGCACATATGAAACAAAATACCAAAAAACATTCATTGCTATTGGCACTACCTGTGCTTGCAGCACTTGTTTTTGGAACTTCTAATGCGTTTGCAGAAGCTGCAAGTTTTGGAATTGTTCCAGATATTGTTTCACTTGAAAAGACTGATGCATTTTTAGATGTATCTGTTGAATCTCCAGTAGATAAAGCTGTAGTTCAATTCAGAGGTGGTACTGATGGATGGGCAATCATAGGCGGACAAGCATATGATTCAAAAATTGGAATTACCGGAAAAGCAGTTCATCAAGGTAATGGAGTTTGGAAAGTTAAATCCATAGCTGACATTGCTGTAGAAAACAGATATGCTACTTTGGAATTGAAAGGAAAAGCAGTTGATGGAAAACTTCGACTACATGGAACTGGAACATTGGATGGGGGAGAACCATTTAGAATAATTCTAAGAGGTAACTATGCTCCAATCTATGACCAACCGGGAGATTTCGTACTTGACTGGTCAATGGCTAAAATACAAAACATGGAAAATGGATTTAGAATTCCATTATCACAAGACGGTGTAATTCATGTAAAGTCAATAATGTCCGTTGAGGAATTAACTGCTTTAGAAAGTGAAATAAACATTGAGGAGTAAACCCTCTTTCTTTTTATTTTCAGAAAATATGTTCTCTAACATTGTACGCAGTGTTTGCAAGGGGAAAATTTCTCTTTAATTGCTTCTTCTAGAATATCTGGAACAAAGTATGTTTTATCCTCTTTTTTCACATAGTATATTTGACAATCTGGAATCATCTTTCCTAAATCATGAACTACCATGTCTGATTTATTTCCAAGATATCCTACCATAATTAAGACTCATCCAATTTTATGTGTTGAAATATCGATACATAGAATATGCACTTTGTTGTCATAAGGCTCTTTTATTCTTAATGTCCTATAAACTAGATGAAAAATTGTCCAAACCTACTTTGATTTGATTTTTGAACATGAACTGCATAATTTTTCAAATGTCATACTGTTTATGGGTTTGAATTTATTCCCACAATTTTCACATGTGTTTTGTAAAATCAACCTGTTGATAGTATTTTCATCTAATTCGTCAGTCAATCTATTCCTCTTTACTATGTGTAGTTCCTGATTTATTGATATTCTTTGTTAAATCATTTTCAATTTTTTTGATTTCTTCATCTATTTTATCTATATCCTCTGACGATAATGATATTTTGAACTTGGTGCTTTTCGATGATTCTTCTTTGATCATTTTATTTTGGCTCCATGTGGATTACTATCCAATCTTGAATCGCCATATCTGTACGATGATTTTGACATCTTACATTGGGACATGGGACTAATCTGAGACAATTCCCTTCCTCACACTTTCTGTATTTTCCTGGAATGTTAGTTCCTTTGGGAGTAATTTCCAAGTCAAATTTTCCATGTAGTAAATATGATAATCTTTTTGATATATTTTTAGAAAATATTTTTTATTAATCAGATGTTTATGTAATTACACATTCACATTTTTGCTGTTTTTCAAATCTAGGATATTTTAGCTTATGGCATACATCACAGTATAGTTGATTTGACACATCTTTCTAATGCTGATTCGTGTATTAAGAGTATTGTATGTTTGATCTTTAGCTAAATTTGTCTGTTTTTATTTTTATTTTGAAAGAATCATGGTTTAGTTTAATTTTTTTTAACCCTTTTTTCAATATATGTCTCAGAACTGAGTGTATTATTTTAAAAAAATACTAGTAGCCTTCCTCTCCTGGGAAAAGAAGACACCAATAGTTTGCATTAGTCTTTGAAGATTTTTTTTGACCTATTTTACATGGTCCAAATACCTTCCCAGCAGATAATTCTGACTGGTAATTTGGGACTCTTTGAATCTGTTTGACTATTGCTGGTGTTACAAAAAATGAATTTACCATTTGATTATTTACATCAAATTTCTCCACAGTATCGATGACGTTGTAATCTGTCAGGCCATCATCTCCAATCGAATCCTTTGGAGTATATGGTGATGGTCTGCCTCGATTAGTACGAAAATCTTTGATGTTGATGATTTTGCCTAAAATCTTGCCTATTCCCACTGCTTTGGTTTGTTCTTGTGGCTTATTGTAATCACCCAAATTGATTTGTGTTTGTGTCGTTTCGTTCATTTGTGATTCATTTTGATTATGATTAAATTCTAAATGAGTTATCTCTTTTATCATGTGATGACCCAAAGTCAACCCTTATTCAACATGTCTCTAACTCTTTTTCAATTGATTCTGCATTTTTATTATCATGAATGACTAGCATTCTGACTATTTTTAATTTCTAAACTCCAATACGCTTAAGTTCATAATTATTAGATTACAGTCATGGTGGATTATGAACAAGATCATGGCAAGTATGAAACAATATCCATTGAATCAAAAGTTAGAGAGGGCGTTTTTCATAAAGTTGTTAAGGACTTGGAAACAGGAAAAGCCGTTTCTTGTTCTTGTAAATGTTGGAGTAAAGGAAAAAAACCTTGTGCTGGTATGAGAACTGTTGGTTTTGACACTCCTTAGATTCTAAACTCTGGAGAATATCAAAATAGTTTCATATCTCTCATTATCTTATGTTTTAGATGGCTGATTATGATGAAGCAGGTAGATTGATAATTTCAAGAGCTAAGCAATTAGATGAAATTCCTGAAACCTGTTACAATTGTAATGGGGATGATCTTCAAATGATTATGACTCATGTTGATGGTGGAAGTTGGATTTGTTTAGATTGTAATTGCCTGAACTCGTATGAACCATCGATGAGATTAACCAAAAACATGCCTTTTTCTATGTTAAATTTAGGCCGAGACGAAATTATCTTTATTCCTGAATGGGATTTTGAGTGACTTGAATGCCCTGCATGATTTTCACTTTTTGATATGCAAGTCTATCTGTGTCTATCTCTATCTCCAATTTGACATTGAGTACCAGTGAGTCCATACCCCAAGAATTTTAAACCCAAACAATTGACTTGGTACTTATGCGAATATTACAACTTCATTGTGACAGCATTGAATACACTCCAACAAAAAAGGAGATCAAATCTGCTGAAGATATTGAAAATACCGAAACTCAGAGATTAGAAGAACTGGTAGTTGTATTTGTTGCAATTGAAGATGGTGATGATTCTTCTGTAGCTCAGGATGCTATTTCACAAATAAAAAATTCAATGGAAAAAATTGGCTGTAAAAAATTATTGTTATATCCCTATGCTCATCTTAGCTCCAATCTTGCAAAACCCTCCACTGCAATTTCTTTACTCAAAGAGATGGAATCTTCTGCATCTGATCTTGAAGTTTCTCATTCTCCATTTGGATGGACAAAATCCTACAAGCTTCAAGTAAAGGGACATCCGTTGGCTGAAAGCTCCAAAGTTGTAACAAAAGATTCTGCTAGTTCACAAACTGAAGAACTCACTTCAGATGCATTAAAGGGTGAATCAAAAATTAGATCTATTTGGAAGATAATGTCTCCTGATGGAACAATGTCTAACATTGGGGATTTTGATTTTACAAATCATAAAAAACTAGAATCATTGGCAAAATATGAATCTGCAAAGCAGCGTCGTGTTGATGAGCCTCCCCCACATGTTGCTTTAATGAAAAAAATGGGAATTGCAGATTATGAACCAGCTTCTGATTCTGGCAATATGAGATTTTATCCAAATGGTAGATTGATAAAATCTCTAATTGAACGCTATGTGACTGATAGAGTAAAAGACTATGGTGGGTATGAAGTTGAAACACCAATCATGTATGATTCTGAACATCCAAGTATGGTTAGTTACTTTAATCGATTTCCTGCAAGACAATACAATATTGATTCAGAAGGCAAAAAATTATTTTTAAGATTTGCAGCTTGTTTTGGACAATTCTTGATGGCTAATCAATATCAAATGTCTTACAAGAATCTGCCTTACAGATTGTATGAGCTTACAAGATACAGCTTTAGACGA
Source organism: Candidatus Nitrosopumilus sp. bin_68KS (assembly GCF_054095825.1). Lineage (NCBI taxonomy): Archaea > Thermoproteati > Nitrososphaerota > Nitrososphaeria > Nitrosopumilales > Nitrosopumilaceae > Nitrosopumilus > Candidatus Nitrosopumilus sp. bin_68KS. The sequence continues at coordinate 233,997 of NZ_JBSWSP010000009.1, read as the reverse complement.
GAACAATCTGGCGAACTTGTTGGTCTTCGACGTCTTAGAGCTTTTACAATGCCTGACTGTCATGCATTTTGCAAAGATATGGAACAAGCAGTTGAGGAAATTAAGGTGAGATTTGATTTGTCTCAAAGTGTTCTTACCAATCTTGGAATTGATGAAAATGACTATGACATGGCAATTAGATTCACTGAAGATTTCTACAATGAAAATAAATCTTCCATTGAGGAATTAGTAAAGAAACATGGAAAGCCAGTGTTGGTTGAAATGTGGACTGAAAAATTCTTTTATTTTGTTCTAAAGTGGGAATTTAACTTTGTTGATGGACTGGGAAAAGCATCTGCTCTATCTACAGACCAGATTGATGTGGAAAATGGGGATCGATATGGAATTGAATTCATTGATGAAAATAATACTCCACAACATCCGATAATTTTACACAATTCTCCTAGTGGTGCTATTGAGCGAATTATTTATGCACTACTTGAAAAGGCTGCAAAAGACTCCAAAGAAGGAAGAAAGCCACAATTCCCATTGTGGCTGGCACCAACACAAGTGAGAATCATTCCGCTTAATGCTGAATTCGATGAGTTTTGTAAAAAACTATGTGAAAGAATATCTGTAAATAATATTCGTGTGGACATTGATGATAGAAATGAAAGTATTGGAAAAAGAATTCGTGAAGCTGAAAAAGAATGGATTAGATACATCTTGGTAATTGGTCAAAAAGAAACAAATTCTCAAAATCTGAGCATCCGTGATAGAAAAACAGGTGATGTTCGTGAAATATCGTTTGATGATTTCCTAGATGAAATAAATGAGCAGACCAAGGGAAAACCTTTCACGGGTTTGAATTTGCCAAAATATCTCTCAAAGAGACCTCAACTAATGGTGTAAAAAATGAGTTTTTTTGATTTATACATGAACAGGAATCCTCTCATTACTTCCTCTGATGATGACACTGAACCAGTAGCTACTATTTTTGGTGTTCCTTTTGATTCCACTCACTCTTACAAGCCTGGTTGCAGATTCGGACCTGATGCAATTCGTGATTCATTTAACAACATTGAGATATTTCATCCTGATCTTCAAGTAAATTTAGAAACTGTAAACATTGAGGATCTTGGAAATACTCGACACACTGTAGTTGCATCTGAAATGATTGACATGGTAAAGAAAATCACTACTGAACTTGTTGCAAAACAACGACAGCTTTTCATTTTGGGTGGTGAGCATTCTATTACTTTTGGTACATACACAAGTTTTCCAAAAGAAACAGGCTACATTGTATTTGATGCTCATTATGATTTACGTGATGAATTTGCAGATATCAAACTAAGCCATGCCTCTTATCTTAGACGAATAGTGGAGGAGAGAGGCTCTGATAATATCTTGCATATTGGTGCTCGCGCATTTGTTAAGGAGGAACTGGAATTTCTTAAAGAAAATAATATCAAAACAATCTCTGATAGGCAAATTAGAGATGGAAAAGGACCTCAATTGGTAAAAGACTATGTCTCTACTTTTGATGCAATTTATTCTAGTTTTGATCTTGATGTTCTTGATCCTGCTTTTGCACCTGGTGTTGGTAATCCTGAGGCAGTGGGAATTACATCCAGAGAGCTATTTGACATGATTTATTCCTTCCAAGAAACCAAGGTGATTGGAGCCGATATTGTAGAATTGAATCCCTATCATGATAATGGCTCTACTGCATCACTTGCAGCAAAAATTATTTCTACATTAATTGCCATGAATCTTTCTCCAAACCAATAAAATTAATTTCCATAAAATTCCATTTTTTAGTCTTAATTTTAATAATTAGAGTTGTATAATTTCTATTATTTTCTTGTCTACTCTGAACAAACTATCTCTTATGAGTAAATTAATTTCAAAGTAACTCATGCATGAATTATTTAGTCAAGTTATGGATTCATTTGATGAATCAATGATGGAAGAATTAAAACAAGAGATTAAGAAATTATCTGAATAATTGTTAATTTTTTGAATAGTGATATTTAGAATCTAATCTCTGTTCTTTTCATTATCTTTTAGTATCTTGTCTAGTGGTACAATCACTGTTCTATCTGAACCTTTACAATGATTTTTTGCTTTGTAATGCTTGTGAATTTTGACTTTGGCCATCATTACACTATCTATCCCATATTGTCCTTGATGATCAGTAGTTTCTTGACTAACAATATGACATGTTTTAGAAACATTACACCATTTACAAAGAATTTTTATTTTTTTCTCACCTGTCATGAATTTTTTGCGAGAGTTTTGAACTTATGCCTATTGAAGTAGGATTCAAGGTTTCACTCCTGAAATGATCATCATAATTACAAGAAAAATCCCTAATCCCACCACTCCAACTGTAATGAGTTTGAGCATAAGATAATGTGTGATAATTTGTATAAAGAGTTTAGAATCTAACTAGCAATCATACTCATCAATGTCAGTCAAGTCCATGTCTGTTCCTAAATGTTCCAAGATTGATTGTTTTGACATGATGTTACTCGTTTATTCTTAAATTATGAATATATTCTAAGTGATGTTCAAAAAATACACTCAAAATACCTGTTTTTATGTATGAAAGGGGTATGGATTTTTTTGGATTCCTAAAAATCAAGAGTTTCAGATATAGTTATTATCAAGATTGAAAAAATTCTCACATGGGATTCAAAAAAGGTATTAACAAATGTGTAGAATGTGAGAAGAACATGAAAGAGAATCCTGATGAAACAGGTATGTGCAGTAAATGTGGTTCTGAACAAACTCGTATTGAATCTGCAATATACAAAGAATTGATCAATGAAGGAAGATTTCCATAAGGTATTCTAAGAGTTCTTTGAGTCTGACAAGTAGACTGCGCTTTTGTCAATAATTCGTGCTCGATTAAGAATCCTTTAGGAATCGTACTGTTAATAACAGTGAGGTTTGCCGGATTATACCGTGCTAAATAATCTAAGGGAATCTCTTCGACCAACACTTGAAAAAATTGGAAAAGGGGTTGCATCTACTGGTTTATCTCCTAATTTTTGGACTGTTGTAGGTCTTGTGATTGCATTAATTTCTGCAATAGTTTATGGTCTTGGAATTGAATTTGGATTAATACTTGGAGGTATTTTGTTACTTGTTTCAGGATTCTTTGATATGGTTGACGGTCAAGTTGCTAGAGTTACTGGAAAAACTTCAAAAAAAGGTTCATATCTTGATTCAATGTTTGATAAAATTGCCGAAGTTGCGATATTTTTAGGAATTTTAGTTGGTGGTTATGCTGAACCTTATCTTGTATTGCTTGCAATCACTTTGTCCTTATTGGTAAGTTATGCTCGAGCAAAATCTGATGCAATAGGAATCAAACTTCAAGGCATTGGCATTGGTGAAAGAGCAGAGAGATTATTGGTAATTGCTGTTATAGGTATCATTGGTTTTATGGATATTGCAGTTGTAATTGTTGTGATTATCGCAGGGGTTACACTAATTCAAAGAATGATTTTTACTGCAAAAAATATTACAGAATAATTCTAACGAAGTTTTCCACGTTTTCTTCTACTGTCTTCTGATCTAATTTTAAGAATCTTAAAGTGAATTGCACATGAAATACAATACCATTTCAAAACTGTTGGGGATGCAATGTATGCTCCTTGTGCACGTAGCTCTTTTGCTAAAGTATGTTCTACCAAATTTAATCTAGATGTAACTTTTTTTGCTTTGTCTTTTGGAACTGTTTGACCACAGTTTGTACATTGAACTGTACCAGAAGATCCTTTTCCTCCTTTAGTACGTCCTCTACTTGCACGCTTAAGTGGCATGAAAATAAACAATTTTGCCTACTTATAATCTTGTGGACAAAAATAATGCCTGTTTGTGGAGTTGTCTGATTATTCTGAGATTTTCAAAATTTTGAGGATAGATGCTCACGATTGATCATTTTGATCACCTTGATTGGTATTAATACAAAATTCATACTAGATTTAATGCAAGAGCAGGATCTAAACACTAAAAACTTCAAAAAGAATGAACTGGGAATCATTGAGCACATCAACGATGTGAGTTTGGAGTTCTCTTCTATGCTGGGATTGGATTTTCAGGAAGGGCAGATTTTCATGAATTTGCTGAGAGTAGGACCTACTACCACTGGTGCATTGGCAAAAGAGATGAAAATTGATCGAAACAAAATCTACAGGATTATTGATGATTTGGTAAATTCGGGTTTTGTTTCAATGACTCTGTCAAGTCCAAAACTGTGTATTGCAACAGAACCTGAAAATGCAATTGAACTAGTATTACATAAAAAGAAAAAAGAGATAGATAAAATAAATAAATCTAAAAAAGAAATTATACAAAAAATTGAGAGTGTAGTTGCTGCTCCTTTTGGAACGTCTATTCCAACATTCCGGGTAATTCAGGGATTAAATAATGTCTATTCTAGTATTGGTATGTCGATAGAAAATTCTAAAGGCGTGGTCTACATTGTAACCACTATCAAAGATATTATTCGAATGTATCATAGTGATATCCCTGAAAAAATTAAACTGTCTACACAAAATGGTGGCAAAGTATTTGTGATCACAAATTCTGATGAGAAAAAAATGATTCCATACATTAAACGACTAAATGCCACAGAAGTGAAAATTGGTAAACTCCCATCAAATGGGCGAATCCTGGCATTTGAAAATAAACAAATGTTTATGTCTGATTCTACAAACTCTAATGACTTTATGGATGAAAGCTCTGATATTTCATTATGTACTGATGCAACAGAAATGACGCATAACATATCAAAATTATGTCAATTTTTGTGGGAAGTGTCTTCTCCGATAAATCTAAAATAATAAAATATTTTAATAAAATAATTCCTAGAATATCCATTTATGATAACTCTTCTACTGACACACTAATGTTGAGCAGATCATTGATTGTAGTTGCATTTGTCATGGAAATTAATTGATTGATGATAATACTGTTGGCTGGAATGGATGATGTTGTAGTACATGCTGGAGTACTTCCTGCAGATGGATTGTATACTCCTATTGGACCTTCTATTACAAGACACACCTCATACGAATGTGAATTTAGTGTGTCTTCATTACCTACTGAAAAATTTATTGCATCTGTTTCAATTACACCATTTTCTGCAACTTCTTGAATAAAATCAATTGATGTTATGTTTACACTTGGGGCTGGTACCTCTACATTGTCGCTTGCACCAATCAAATTGAATGAAAGTGGTGTTGAAATACTAGCTCCAAAAGCTAACGACGATGTCGCTAAAATTACCATTCCTACAATAAAATAAATTATGATGCTACCCAAATTTTCTACTCCTGTCGTTGTCTTTATTTTGTCTTATTTGAAAATCTGATTCTTTCTTCAAAACAAGCATTTCTAGATCTAGTGTATGTTTTCAATTAAGACCATGTTTGTAATATTTTACAATCAAAAATTTCAGAAAATATGCTTATTTTTTAATAAAATTGATCCATGTTTTAATTCTAGATCGAGTTATTTGAAATGATGGTAATGCATGGGCTTTGTCATAACTGCTTTAGATCAGGCGTTGAATTAGTTGTAGAAAAGGGTCTGATTATTTGCAAAGACTGCTTTGCCAAAAAAAATGCAAAAAACTAAATCTCTACTATCTAAAAATAAAAAAATGAAATTGGCAGTCTTTGCACATTGTGCAATTGATACTATTACTTTGGATGAGACTAATTATGAACAAATTGGAGGTTCTGCCTGTTATTGTGGCATAACTGCAAGACAATTCAAATTTGATGTTGACTTGTTTACCAAATTCGGTTCTGATTTCCCAAAGCAATACCTTACTGAAAATAAAATAAATTTTATAAATTCAGAATCTGAAAAAAATACTACCAAATTTGCAATTAGTATTTCTGGTTCTGATAGAACGCTTAAACTTGAAAATGAATGTGGTGCTGTAGATTATTCATCAGTGGATGCCGATGGTCACCTTGTTAGTCCAATATATCATGAAATAACAAATGATGTTTTTAAAAAAATTAAAAACAATTCAAATTTTCTCTTTGTTGACCCTCAAGGATTTTTAAGACAAAAGGATACTCAAAATAATATTATTTTAAAAAACACCGAACTTGATTTATCTGATGTAAACGCCATCAAGATTAATCCTGAAGAAGGAAAATGTCTTGTAAATGGTACTCATGATGAAATGATGTTGGCATTACAAAAAAAAGGAATCGAACATGTACTCTTGACCAATAAGACTGATGTTTCTCTTTTGGTAAAAGATAGAATTTACTCTATTACTCTTCCAAACAAAAATATTCATGATACAACTGGAATTGGGGATATTTTTTGTGCTACTTTTACATGCACACTTCTAAAAGAGAAAGATTTTTTGTGGGCACTTTCATTTGCTGGAGGTGCTGCTCAGGCCGCACTTGATTCAAAAAATGTGGGCCTACAAAAAATACCTTCAAAAGGTATAGTTCAAAACAATGCAGTATATTTTTACAATTTAATAAAATTTAGGAATTTATAATTCACTTTTTTAAAAAATCCAAATTCTGAGTTAGACTTTTAGATTATGGATTCAAATTTTTAAAATCAAGACATTTGGAATCAAACTCATTTAGATATCTTGGTTTTTTAGTTAGTGTATCTTCAACCCAAATTTCACACGTTTGAGCATCAATGAATTTCCTATCTGCATTATTGGTAACAATTTGTAACATTAGAACTCCTAAAAGAACTATGATCAAAATTATGGGTAGTTTTTTTGAAGAAATATCCACAAGTTTGCTCTGTAAATTTTTAAACTTAAGCTTATTGTTTAGAATATTTCTAGTAATTTGTATTGATGTGGATTTACCCTTTATTGAAAATCAATAAAGACAAATATTGAAAACTCATTATATCAAACTCATGGATAATCCGTCAGAGATTAATTCTGTCTATTGGGATGAGAGTACCAAATCTTGGAAATACAAGATGATTGTAGTTGAAGAATATCATGGGTTTGTAGAATGCCAGCATTGCAGAAAACCCATGTCTCATAATGTAAAATCTGATGGGGAATTCAAGGTAGTATATGTAAAGTGTGGTTGCACTAGAGATGGGTTTTAATTTTTAAATCTCAACACGCTTAAGTTCATTATCCTTAAAAAAATCTATTAACAAGTCTTCAAAAAGAACAATCCTTAAAATTGGGATAATTGCGTGACCAGCGTAGTCATTATTCTTTTATTCTACTGAATTGATTGTTTCTTCTGTGCAAATAGGGATCTATGGTTCTGGAACTGCAGAAAATGCAGCAAAGATAATCAAAAAAATTTTAGATGAAAATGGAATTAAATCATTTCCGATGACCAAATCAAAAGGAAAGATCACCGACTGTGTTATTGTATTGGGGGGTGACAAGGGAGTGAGAAATTATTTTCATAGGACTTTTGATTCTACATCTCCTGTTCTAGGAATTAGTGAAGGCGAAGCAAGTGGATTTTTGGCACAGATTGAACTAAGAGAATTTTCCTCGTTTGTTGGAATTTTAAAAAAACAAAATTACACTGTTGAAGAAGTTCCACGGCTCGGTGTAAAGATTGATGGCAAAAATGTTTATCCTGTTTTAAATGATGTAGCTGTCTTTTCATCCAAGAGTGCCATGCTTATGGAGCACTCATTGAGAGTAAATGGTGAAGAAGTTTGGCACGATAATAGTGATGGAATAATTGTTTCTACTCCAATTGGCTCTTCCGCATATTCGATGTCTGCAGGAGGCCCTGTCCTGTTTCAAGACTCTAAAGTATTTGAAATAATTTCAGTAAACTCTCTTGATGTAACACGAAGACCAATTATTGTATCAAATGAAAGTTTAATTGAAATTGATGATGTTTCTGCAAGATTACACTGTGAAGCTGTGCTTGATGGTCTTGATAGATTCAAAGTAAAGAAAATAGTAGAGTGCACTCAATTTTTCCCTCCTGCAAAAATTATTCGTCTAAAAAAAGACTCTACTGCAATTTCTGCACTGGCAAAAAAAGTTCATTTGGCTGAAGAACTACTTAGCATGCCTCCAAGCTCAAAATTACTATTAAAGACATTGGAATATGAGGGTGCATTAACACAAAAGGATCTTGCAAATAAAACATTACTTCCAGACAGAACTGTTAGATTGGCATTAAGTCATTTATTGAAAAAAGGATATGTCAAAAAGAAAGTGTCAATTCGAGATGCCAGACAAAAAATTTATGAAATATCAAAAATCGAATAACTAAGGATAATCTCGTGATATTTTTTTTGTATGGGATACATCATCTTCTGTTGCAATCTTGGCTCTTTTTTGTATGTCTTCTTTGAAACACTCATCAGAACAACAGTCTTTGACTCCTACTTCGTAATCTTTTCCACATAACTTGCATTTTTTCATGAATTGTTTTGACTTTTTTTTACTCTCTATTTAGTGAAAACGCAAAATTCCCAGTATTGGAACTGTGTCAAAATTAATCTATTTTTCAGACGCTGCTTTAAGAAATGCTGAAAAAGATTCTTCTGGGAATCCTGGCCTGCTATTGAATTCTGGGTGGAATTGAACTCCAAGATAGAACTTGTGGGCTGGAATTTCTAATATTTCCATTCTTTTCCCTTCATCACTATCCGCTGAAAATATCAATCCATTTTTTTCAAATTCTGGTATATACTTACTATTGATTTCATATCTGTGTCTGTGACGTTTATTGATTGAACTTGAATTGTAAATTTTATGTGCTTTTGTATTCTCTTTGATTTTTACTTCATTTGCTCCTAATCTTAGTGAACCGCCCATATCTGAAACATCTTTTTGTTCTGGAAGTAAATCTACAATTGGATTTTTGGTATCTGGTTTAATTTCAGTAGAATTCACATCTTCTAAATTCAATACACTTCTACCAAATGCAATTGCAGCTAATTGAAATCCAAAGCAAATTCCAAGATATGGTATATTTTTTTCACGTGCATAATTTGCTGTATTGATTATTCCTTCTGATCCTCTTGTGCCGAATCCTCCTGGAACTAAAATGCCATCAAATTTTGATAAAATGCTATAATCTGAAATTGATTCAGAGTCTATCCACTCAATATCTACTGATTTTCCTATTTTTGCACCTGCATGTTTTAGTGCATGATTTACACTCACATAACTATCTGTAAGTGTTACATATTTTCCAACCATTGCAATCTTTACCTTTTGATCTTCATGATTTACCATGTTTTGAGCAATTTCATTCCATTTATCCCAATTTGTAGATGCATTAACCATTCCAACTTTGCCGAATTTTGTAAATATTGAATCCATTATTCCTTGATCATATAGTATCTGTGGAACTTCAAAAATTGAATTTGCGTCATGACATGACAACACATCTTTTGGTGTAACATTTGTAAACATTGCAATCTTCTTTTTTGTTTTTTCTTCTAGTGGAAGTGTACATCTTACTGCTAAAAAGTCAGGCTGAATACCAATTCTTCTGAGTTCTTGTACACTATGCTGTGTGGGCTTTGTTTTTTGTTCTCCAACAACATCTAGTGATGGTGCTAATGTGACATGAACAAAGATTACTCCTTGAGGACCCTCTTCAACTCTTAGTTGTCTGAGTGCCTCTAAGAATGGTAGTGATTCGATATCTCCTACTGTTCCTCCACATTCTACAATCAAAAAGTCTAGTTTTTCATCCTCTGCAATTTTTCTAATTCTGTTTTTTATCTCATCCGTTACATGTGGGATGATTTGCACACATGCTCCTAGATACTCTCCTTTCCTTTCTGCTTCAATTACTGATGAATATACTTGAGCAGTTGTGATGTTGTGGCTTTTAGGTATGTCTTGATTTAGAAATCTTTCATAATTCCCAATATCCATGTCGCACTCTCCTCCATCTTCTGTGACAAAGACTTCACCATGAGCTACTGGATTCATTGTACCTGCATCATAATTTAGATAGGGATCTATCTTTATGCAAGAAACTTTTTGGTCTGCTAACTGTAATAACTTTGCAATCGATGAGGTAGTGACGCCCTTTCCAAGGCCAGACATAACACCACCTGTAACAAAAATAAACTTTGTCTGCACATTAATGAAACGAACATCTGGTTTTTGTATGTTTTGACGATCATAATGATTGAAATAATAGATTGTTGTAATCTCATTGTGAAACTCACATTTTTTGCCTTATCAATTTTAACTGTGTTTATTCTCAGTTCTACTGCTCTTGCTTTTGCAGAGACTACCTATGAAATCAAGATTCCTTCAGGTGCATCTGATCCTGGTGCTCCTTTCTTTTGGTCTGAAAAAACAACTGGTACGACTACTGGGATAATTACAATTTATCCTGGTGATTCTGTTACTTGGAAAAATGCTGATACTGCATTTCATACAATTACCTCTGTTTCTCAGTCTGGGGAAGAAAATGGTCTGTTTGATAGTGGTTTTTTTACCGCAGGTGATTCTTACATAAGACAATTTGATGAACTAGGAGATTTCTATTATTATTGCAGCCTTCATCCTTGGATGAATGGGGTTGTTCATGTGATAAAGAATCCTGGAAGTGTTCAATCAATCTCTCGTATTGCTTCTGGATATAGTGATGATGGTTTGGGGTTTGAAGTGAAATACATTTTAGATACTCCTCTTGCAAAAGCAGTTCATGTTGATCCTGACGGACGTTCTCTGACATTTACTATTCTTGGTAATACTGAAAACGAGCAAATTACTCTTATTTTACCTCCTAAATTAATTGAAAATCCCAATACTGTATGGGTAGATGGAGAAATGGTAGAAATTAAAACAGAGGAGACATCTTCTGGTTCAAAATTGATCATCCCAATTAAACCTCACTCAAAAGAAATCAAAGTTATGGGATCTTATGTAATTCCTGAATTTGGATTTTTGGCAATGGCTATTTTGGGTGTAGGGTTTTTCTCAACTCTGTTCATTGCAAGATCAAAATTTTCTTTTGTTAGATAACTATACAACCGTACAAAAATAATTCATTTTTTAAACAACATTTAGAAATTTTAGACGATTGTTTTTTATTTTTCTTAGTGCATAAGGTATTGATGACTATCTAGTTTGGTGGTCATAACTGAAATAGAGTTCCCCTCAGTACAGTTTAAGAACTTGACCACCATATCTTTGACGGCATCGTTATTGCTTGAGAATTGTATTCTTTTTTAGATTTTTTGTAAATGATGTGATCTTTAATTCTAATTTGTTTTGAGGTGTTTTTTCTATCAATTTTAGATACGCGCTACCAACAATGACTGCATCTGCTCCTGCTTTGATGTATTTTTTTACATCCTCAGGCGTTGAAACTCCAAATCCTACTCCTATGGGGATTTTTCCCTTTGTTTGTTTTTTGACCTCTCTTATTGCTTTTAATGTATAATTTTTAATTCCTGTTTTGATTCCTGTTGTGCCAAATACTGCTACTAGATACAAAAATCCAGTTGAAACTTTAGAAATCTTTTCTATTCTTTTCTTTGAGGTGTTTGGAGATATTAAAAATATTGTATCTGCGTTATTTTTTGCCGCATCAACATATTCTTTTGATTCTTCAACAGACATGTCTGGAAGGATGAATCCGTCAATTCCTGCCTTTTTTGCATCTTTGATGAATTTTGCATATCCTTTATGATACAAAATATTGGTATATGTCATTAGTACTAGTGGTGTATCTGTCTCTTTTCTAATTTTTTTAACTAGGATGAAAAATTTGCTAATCTTTGTTCCTTTATCTAATGAGACTGTACTGGCATTCTGAATTACTGGGCCATCAGCTAGTGGATCTGAAAATGGAAATCCTAATTCAATAATGTCTACTCCTCCTTTGACTAATCCCCTAACAGTTGAAATTGTAGCCTTTTCATTTGGAAACCCTGCCATGATATATGCAATCAGAGCTTTCTGATTTTTCCTCTCCAACTCTGCAAACTTCTCTTTAATCTTTGACATGTTTATTCAAATAATTTTGTACTTCTTCTACGTCTTTGTCTCCTCTTCCAGAAAGTGTCACTACAATTGATTCGGATTTCTTTCCTTTCCTTGCTACTTTGATTGCCTCCGCAATCGCATGAGCTGATTCAAGAGCTGGAATGATCCCCTCTGTTCTTGTAAGCATTAGGAATGCATCAATTACTTCGACATCTGTTGCTGAATGATATTTTATTCTCTTTGTATCCTTATAGTATGAATGCTCAGGTCCAACTCCTGGATAATCTAATCCTGCTGAAATACTATGTGTTTCAGTAATTTGCCCTTCATCATCTTGAAGAAGATATGTCATCATACCATGTAGAACTCCTTTGGAACCTGCAGAAAGCGTTGCTGAATGCATTTTTGACTTTAATCCTTTACCTGCTGCCTCCACTCCGATAATTTCTGCATTAGTGTCTACTAGTGGATAGAATGTTCCTATCGCATTGGAGCCTCCTCCAACACATGCAATTACACTATCTGGTACTTTGTTGTTAATTTTTTTCATTTGTGATTTGATTTCCTCCCCAATCACACTTTGGAAATCTCTTACCATTACTGGATATGGATGCGGGCCAACAGCTGACCCCAGAAGATAGTATGTTGTCTCTACATTTGTAATCCAATCTCGAATTGCCTCATTAATTGCATCTTTGAGTGTCTTTGAACCTGATTTTACTGGATGCACCTTTGCACCAAGTAAATTCATTCTAAAGACATTAAGTTTTTGTCTAATCGTATCCTTGTATCCCATGTACACCTCAGCTTTCATTCCCAAAGCTGCACATGCCATGGCTGTTGCAACACCGTGTTGCCCTGCACCAGTTTCAGCAATGATTCTTTTTTTGTTCATTTTTTTTGCCAATAATGCTTGTCCTAATGTATTATTGATTTTGTGAGCCCCTCCATGTAGTAGATCTTCTCGTTTTAGATAGATTTTAGCACCACCTAGTTTTTCTGATAAATTTTTTGCATAGTATAATGGTGTGGGACGTCCTGCATAGACTTTGAGATAATAGTCTAATTCTTTTTTGAAATTTTTATCATTTTTGAATTTAAGATAATTCTCCTCTAACTCTTCAATTGCAGGAACCAATGTCTCTGGAATGTATTTTCCACCAAACTCACCAAATCTGCCATTTTTAGGATATTTCAATATGCATTCACCAATTTTTTTACTTGTTCTTGAATGTTGTCGCTTTTCATTATGCTTGAACCAATCAGAAATGCATCTGCACCAAACTTTTTTAGATAATTGATATCTTCTGGAGTTTCAATTCCACTCTCTGATAGAATTATTCTTGATTTTTTATATCCGTCAAGGACTCTTCCCGTAGTTTTCAGATCAATTTCTAGTGTATCTAGATTTCTGTTATTAATTCCAATGATGTCAGCTTCAGTCTTTAGTGCATTTTCAAATTCTTCTTTCGTATGGACTTCGAGGAGAATTTCTAGTCCTTGTTTGTGCCCATAACTGATAAAATCATCAATATCTTTGAGGAATTTTTGATCAAATAGTGACTGAATTACAAGCATATAGTCTGCTCCTATCTTCTTTGCCGTATCAATCTGAACTTTGTCAATCATGATGTCTTTCATTAATAATGGTACATCTACGGCTTGTCTTACCTTCATAAAAAATTCTGGTGAGCCATTAAACAAATGTGGTTGAGTCAAAACTGATAATGCCTTTGCCCCTCCTGCAATCATTTGATTTGCAATGCTTACTGGATCTGACGTAGTTCTGATTTTTCCAAGAGATGGTGACGCAAATTTTATTTCTGTTAAAAGTGTTGCATGTTGATTTGTCTTAATTATTTGTACAAAGTCTTTGTTTGATTTTTGTAAATCTGCATCAATCTCATACACTCCATCATCTATTGCCATTTGAGAATTGTTTACTAGTTTTCTTAGAATATTTTCTGCCATTATACCATCTCTTTTAATTTTGAAATATCACCTGTATCTTTAACAAATTTCTCTAATAATGAAAATGCTTTCCCATCTTTAATTGTGTTTAATGCAATCTCTACTCCTTCTTCAAAATTATCTGCAATATTTGCAACAATCAATCCTCCTGCGGTATTTAGTGCGGTGGTCTCAATCATTGCTTGGCTTGCTGTATTGTTTAGTACTCCCACGAATGATTTTATTGCATCCTCTTTAGTTTTAATTTGAATATCTTCTAGTTTTGATTTATGCAGTCCTACTACTTCAGGATCAATTGCGTTCATCAATACCCTATCCTTTCTTAAGAAACATACTCGATTAACTGCACTAGTTGAGAATTCATCCATTCCATCATCTGATCGTACTGTCATAATATTTTCTGCTCCTTTTCTTTTTAGAATTGCAGGTAATCTATCGAGATATTCTATCGAAAAAACTCCTACTAGTTGATTTTTCACTCCAGCTGGATTTGATAATGGTCCTAGTAAATTAAATGCAGTTCGTTTCCCTATCTGCTTTCTTGCTTTTGACACATGCTTCATTGCAGGATGAAATTTTTGTGCAAACATAAAGCAAATGTTGTGTTTTAGCAATATTTCTGAAATTCTTGCTGGCTTTAGGCTCAGATCATATCCAAAATATTCAAAAATGTCTGCACTTCCTGAAACTCCTGAACTTGAACGATTCCCGTGCTTTGCAACAATGCCTCCAGCAGCTGCTACTACGAATGATGCAGTTGTAGATACATTAAATGTCTGAAGTTTATCTCCTCCAGTTCCACACATGTCGATTATGGTTCCTTTGTTTTTTGTATCAACTTTGAGTGAATATTCTTGCATTTTATCTAGCATTCCCAATAATTCATCATCAGTCTCTCCTTTTTGTGCAAGATTTGATAGAAACTCTGCATTTTGATCATCATTTGTTTTCCCTGACAAAATGTCCGTCATAACAGAGTTCATTTGCTCATAGTTCAGATCTGTTTTTTGTTGCAGTTTTGTAATGATTTCTGAAATCATTTTTTTTCTCCTGATTTTGGTTTTCGTTTAATTTCTTCAATAACTGTATCTAAGAACTCTTGTGTGTCTTTGGGAATTTTTTCAAACTCTTTTTCTGAAAAGCTTTCATAAAATACCCAGTCATCAAATTTTTTCATATAGTTTTGAAAATCAAATGGGATGTTGTTTTCTTTAGATGAATCCTCTATACCTTTTCCAACAGAATACACAAAGATCAATGCCTCTTTAGGGTTATCTTT
Source organism: Candidatus Nitrosopumilus sp. bin_68KS (assembly GCF_054095825.1). Taxonomy (NCBI): domain Archaea; kingdom Thermoproteati; phylum Nitrososphaerota; class Nitrososphaeria; order Nitrosopumilales; family Nitrosopumilaceae; genus Nitrosopumilus; species Candidatus Nitrosopumilus sp. bin_68KS. The sequence continues at coordinate 218,797 of NZ_JBSWSP010000009.1, read as the reverse complement.
TAGATATTCCCCAACAGTGTAGGGCTTTGGATTATCCGAAATCACTCTTTTGTATAATATTGATTTTTCAATATTTTGCATTGTTGACTCTATTGTAAATGTTAAGAAATTATCCAACCCCCCAATCTCTTTTTTTAATTCAAATGAATTTAATTTGGTATTTTTTTTAACACATTGCTCTACTAACATATGAATAAAATCATCTGGAATGTTTTCATCTGAATAGTATTTTGTAAATCCGTACACCGAAACAAGTTTTTCTCTGTCAGAGAGTAATTCTGTCATATCATCTTTCTCCGAGGCTCATTATGAGCCTGATTTCCTCTCCTTTACTTGATTTATAAAATTTCCCAATATTTTTTTTCCATCTTCTGTCATTATGGATTCTGGATGAAATTGTACTCCTTGTATGAGATATTCTTTATGGCTTATCCCCATAATTTCCCCATCATCACCAGCTGTAGCTGTGACTTGTAAAATATCAGGAATTACTGTTTTATCTCCGACCAAACTGTGGTATCTGGTTGCCCTAAACGGATTCTTTACGTTTTGGAACAATTCTGAATTTGTATGATTAACTGGACTTGTTTTTCCATGTCTAACACATCCTGCATTAGTTACTTTACCACCAAACGCATGAATTATTCCTTGATGTCCTAAACAAACTCCTAAAATTGGTGTTGTAGGTCCAATCTCTTTTATGACCTCTGAGCAAACTCCAAAGTATTTTTTATCTTCAGGAGTTCCAGGTCCTGGTGAAATAATTATGCCGTCATAGTTATTTTCTTTTATCTGTTCTAATGTGATTTTGTCATTTCTTATGACTTTGCTCTCTACTCCCAATTCTCCTAGGTACTGTGCAATATTATATACAAATGAATCATAATTATCTATAATTAGAAATTTCATTTTGATGCCTCTTTTAATGCTTGAAGCATTGCCCCTGCCTTGTGTTCTGTCTCTTTGAATTCATTTTCTGCAATAGAATCTGAAACAATTCCTGCACCTGATTGCACAAACCCTTCATCTCCGTCAATGAATATGCTTCTAATTGCAATTGCAAAATCACAACATCCATTATATGAGAAATATCCCACAGCTCCTGCATATGGTCCTCTGGCCTCTGTCTCTAATTCCTCAATTATCTGCATTGCGCGAACTTTGGGAGCTCCTGATACTGTACCTGCAGGAAATACTGCTTGAAACGCATCAAACATGTCATTTTCAGGCGCCAAATTTCCAACTACATGACTAACTATGTGCTGAACATGACTGAATTGTTTTATCTGCATTAGTGATTCTGGATGAACGCTTCCATACTTGCAGACTCTTCCTATATCGTTTCTTCCTAAATCCACTAGCATGGTATGCTCTGCTAATTCTTTTTCATCATGAATTAGTTCTTCTGCTAGTTGTTTATTTTTTTCTTCATCATCTGTAATTTTTCTTGTTCCTGCAATTGGGAATGTTTCTACTTTATCATTTGTAATTCTAACTAACATTTCCGGTGATGCACCGATGATTGTTTTTGTATCTTGCTTTAGATGATACATGTATGGTGATGGATTTAGATTTCGTAAAGTTTTGTATAGTGTTAGATTGTCTCCTTGATTTTTAAATGAAAATTTTCTAGATAATACTACTTGAAATATATCTCCATCGTGAATGTATTTTTTTGCTTTGTTTACAATTTCAGAAAATTTATCTTCATCCATATTTGGTGTTATTTCACTGGAATTGAATTCGCCAAATACATCATCATTTATAATCAATTTATCAAATCTGTTCTCATCATGATAAAAATAGAATAATTTCTTGTGTACGTTATCATATAATATCCCATCATCATAAATTCCAAACTCCATTAGCGATTGTTTTGAATTGTGGGAATCTGCAATGTTTTCTACTAATCTTATCGCATCATAGTTTACTACTCCTACTGCCCCACCTAAATATCGATAACTTTGATCATCTGATTTCCCTAGTAATTTTTTTAATTCTGAGAATGGCTCATTAGTTTGAATAGTTTTAGTTTTACCCTCTGAAATTATTTCTACTTTATCTGAATATCCTTTGAGAATAATTTTAGGATCAAATCCCATTACAGATGTCTCAGCTAAAACTTCGGGACCCGTTAATGACTCAAAGAGAAAAGAATGTGAATAGTTTCTTGATATTTTATTGTAAATTTGAAATTGATTTTCAGATAAATCTAGGGGTATTACTTTTGCTTGAGCATTTCCAAAGGTGTCCACCCATAAACAAAATTTCAGTTCTTTATTATTTAAATTGATGAGTGGGTTTTGATGGTGTAATTTTTGTTTAAAATTATTCATTTCTCAGGCATAATAAGATTACCGTATGGTACGGTACCTTTATATCATATTTGATCGTATCAAAATCACCATGCAGGGGGTAAATCAGGCTATGATGCAAAGTCTTTCAAAGTCAAAAACCACACGTTCATCAGTTTCAAAAATTGAGTGTTATGTGTGTGGTAAGGGATTAGAAGATGGTCATTGTATAACTGCCAAAACATTGCCTAATGGAACTGTTCTATTTTGTGATGTTCATTATTCTTTACAATAACCAAAAATAATTTATTTTATTTTTTCATAACTTTAAACCATCTATGCTTTTTTTGGAAATCGTATTTCCAAAAACTATCAATATTTTACATGATTCATGATATCTTGTATCAATTATCATGTCACAATTAGTACAACTACGCAAAGATGGCCTTTTACAAAAGATGCATACAGATATTGGAACAAGAGCACCATCACATCTGTTACAAGCATAAAAAATACTCTTTGAGAGAATTATATCATCTTTTGAGTTTATGGACTGATTGCGAGAAACATTGGGAGTAGATTTCTCATTATTGAAATGGTTTTTGATGAAACTTGTTTCTCTCAAAGAATTCATGAATACAATTAATGTCTATTATTATATGATGATTACTTTCATGTTGTGGTATGCTATGTACTTTAGTAGAATTTGTTTTTAGTATTGAAGTAGTTTTATTGGAATATTTTTCTGACTTTGAGTGACTTTTCATTTCCATTATCCCATGATAATTTTATTGAATCCACACTTCCAGATGAAATTTCTGTCCAAAAGTCAGCACATTGCTTTGATGATAGTTTTTTTGGCAATACAATTAAAGATTTTTCAGAATTTGATTGGAATAATATTTTGTTTTTTGATTTTTGTTCATCATTGCAAACATGGTATTTTAAAAGATGGTATTTTTCCCCAATTGATTTGTTATATGTCAGTTCAAATGACATGTTATTGTATTGAGAAACTTTGATGATTGATGGTTTAAAATAAAGTTCAGAATTTGAATCTTTGAATAACATTATGCAACTATCTATGATTCTGTTATTTTTGTACCTCTCTTTATAGATAAATTCACCAAGTTTGATATAGTTTGAAAGATGATTTTTACATCTAATTTCAGTAATGCTGGGTTTTTCTCCATATACTTCAGCCAAAAGATTTGGCATGATGATAGCTGACATTAACATTAATCCTAAAACAATCCCCCTACCCTTCAAATAAGCCACTAAAAATCTGCAAAATTATTGTTATTTATTCAAAGATTTTTGACTGTGGCATGCCTAGATTCCCTATTTTTCAGTAATTCTACTTGGATGTTCCCCTAGTTTGAACAATTGGTTTTTCCATGCAAGTAGTAACCTCAAAAATGTATTTGTCTATAGCGGAATTATTGTGGCATGCCTTATTTTGCATATATTAGTGATGTTTAAATTAATATCTAATTGATCCTGTCTAGTTAATCTCTTGAAAATCTCTTTGCTAATAATCGTAGTAATGTTTGCAATATCACTTACTTTTACAATTACGGGATTGATTTCATTTGATTTGACAGTACAGGAAAGCAAGGAATTGTTGGGTTCAAGAAATGAAGGATTTGCGTTTAATTTAATTCAAAATTTAGATAGACACATAGAAAACCGATTAATTGATTTTCAGGAATTAACAAAGACTGAATTAATACGAACCACTCTAACTGAATCAAATAAAGAATTTGAGAGAATTGAAAATATCAAAGCATATTTACAAATAAAGGAACATGAAATAGAGTTTACTGAAAATAATCCTTTCATTGGAGGAATTTCAAATGTTGCACTAACTCGAGATCTCTTAGAAACTATAGAATTCTATAAAGGTGAATATGGCTATGATGTAGTTGAAGAATTATTTGTTACAAATGCATATGGTGCAAACGTTGCTTTAGCAACTGGAACATCTGATTATTCTCAAAGCGATGAAGAATGGTGGCAGATTACAAAGGAGACAGGAAAATATGTGGGGAAAATTAAATTTGATGAAAACTATCAAAACTATTCTATAGAATTTGCATATAGTATATTTGATAATGATGAAAATTTCATTGGAATTTTAAAACTTTTAGTTACCCTTGATGTGTTACTAAATGATTTTGTTCAAGAAACTGATCTTCTAACAATTTCTGGCAGAGATGTTCTACTATTAGATAATGATGGTACACAAATTTTTGCAAATCAAAAAATCTTGTTAAATGACACTCCTGTTTTCTTTTTCCCAACAATACTAAAGGGAAATGATGTTGGATTTTTTGAATTAGATGATGAGGTAGATGATTTTCGTTTAATCTCTTATGCACAATCAACTGGGTATAGAACTTTTGAGGGATTTGGCTGGATTGTTGTAATTGAACAAAATAGCTCATCAATTGTTAATGAATTTGTAGGCTTGCGAAATTCCATCATTGGTGTGTCAATTTTAGGTATGATTGCATCCATTATTGGTGGATTTTTAATATCCAGTAATGTTTCCTCTCCGTTAAAACACATGGCAATTATTGCTGACTCTATTTCAAAAGGTGATTTTAAAATTAAAACCAAGCCTAGTAAAATAGATGAAATTAACACCATTGGAAAATCATTTGATGATATGGCAAAAAATTTACAAAAATTACTTAAAACAGAAAAAGAGTTGGCCGAAGCAAATGTCCGATTAAAAAATGAGCGTCTAGCTGCAATAGGTGAGGTTTCAGCAAGTATGGCCCATAACATAAAAAACCCTTTGGCGACTGTAAAAAGTTCAGCAGAAATTTTACAAAAAAACTCAAAGCATGATAAAGAATTAGATGATGTTATTGAACGAATGAATCGTTCTATTGATACCATATCTCATCAAATTAATGATGTCCTAAATTATGTGCGAGTTACCCCCTTAGATGTGAAATTGATTCCTATCTGTGATTTGATACAATCTGCAAAAAACTCTATTGAGATTCCTGAAAATATCTCATTTGAGGTTTCACAATCTGATCTTAAAATAAATGCCGATGTTGAAAAATTAGAGATTGTTTTAATCAACATATTCTTAAATGCAATTCAGGCAATAGGAAAAGATCCGGGCAGTATATCCTGTCTTATCGAACAAAAAAATTCAACCGCAATTATCAAAATTCAAAATTCCGGACCTGATATACCTGAAGATGTCTTGTCTCATATTTTTAAGCCTCTTGTTACCTCAAAGCAAAAAGGGACTGGTTTGGGCTTATCCACATGTAAAAATATTATTGAGCAACATAAGGGGACTATTTCTGCTCAAAACAATCCTACTGGTTTTATCATAACCTTGCATCTATCTTCAGAATAACATATGGATGATTTTTCCGAAAGTTTTATCATACTGATTTTTTTAGTCTGATGTGTGTCCCAGAAAAAAACCATTTTGCTTGTAGATGATGATATTGATCTGTTAGAAAATACATCCTACATGGTAAAGAGTATGGGTTATGATGTAGTTACAGCTGAAGATGGGCTTGATGCAGTTTCTAAATACAAAGATATTTCACCAAATTTGACTATCATGGACATAAAGATGCCTAAAATGGATGGATTTGATGCCTTTTTTAAAATAAAGAACTTTGATTCTGATGCAAAAGTGGTTCTAATTACTGCATTTTCTATGGATGAAAAAAAGCATTTGAAGGCAAAAAGTATGAATTTGTTAGGAACCATCCATAAACCATATTCCTTTGAGCAACTTGAAGAAATTGTTCTCAAACATGCGTGATTAATTTAATTTCTCTTTTTCAAAATTAGACTTTTTCTAATTTTTTTAATCTGCTAAATCTGATGTTATAAAATTTTATAGCTTCATCCACAAATTCATAATACCATTTTGATATGGATTTATCTTCCTGGATAATTCTCTTCCATTGTTTCATTTCTAATGATGATTGTTTTGATGATGCTCTAAATCTTGCAGGTACTAGCAAATTGGTATAAAACCAAATTGATATTTGATTTGCCAAATCCTTTTCATCTATCTGTTCAAAATTATTTTGATATTTTACATTCAAATATGTCATCAATTCATAAACAGGAAAATTTGAAATCTTTGCAATCTGAATATTGTCCATGAACAATCCTCCAGCTAAATTCTTTAACCTGTAAACCTCACTACCAACATTTGATTTTAGATATCCCCATTTACCAAAAACCATTGGAAGAACATCTGCATATTTTTCAGCAATTTTATCAATTTGTTTGTCTGTAAAATCTAAAACATCTAAACTATACAAAATTCCATGTAACGATAATCTGTATTGATCAGCTGGTGCTTTGACATGACTCTTTCCATCTTTTACTACTAACCCTGATTCTAATAGTCCGATAGTGTGTTTTCCTCTTGCCATTCTTCCTAATAGTAGTCTTCTGTATTCTTTTTCTTTTGTTCTGATTCCACTTGAATCATCAAGATGTGTTTTTGCTATTCCCCATGTAGTAAGTGTACCATGTAGTGCAAGTATTTCTAACATTCTTTGAACATTTTCATGGTGTTTTGTGCCTTGTTTTTTTCTAAAAGAATATGTTCCAAATAGTCGTTGAGCTGTAGGTCTAGTGTACATTTTGTATGCATGTAGATTGCCATAAATTGTTCCTTGATCATTAGAAGGCATACCACAACCTGTTGGGCATAGTCAAATAATAACCATTCTTAAACTAGTCATAATGCAAAGTCTAACTTTGAAAACAAGGCAATCTGAGCCTAGAACTAGTCTGGTAGAAACACCAGTAAAAGAAAGAGAAAAAATTCGACCTGAAATACTATCACTACAAAACACTACTGCAATGGATGTGATGGGACTATCGTGGATATTCATTGAGGATGATTATAGTTGATCCGAGAAATAATATTTACTATTTCCAAGAATTTGAAAAAAGATAATTCCATTAAATTCAATACTGCTATCTTGGAAGATTTTAAGTGAATAAAGTGGTGGATTGCAGTATGGTAATCTATCCAATCTTTACTGCACAACATGCTTCAACTTTTTACTATGATTCATGCCATACGTTTAACTAGATATGTGGGCATAATTTCATAATGAAACAATATAAAAAAATTTGTTCAATCTTTCTTTCTATTTTAATAATTACTGGAAGTATGTCTATTGCTAGTTTTTCTAATGTTGAAGCACAAACTTCCAACCTCTATGTTTCAGCTTCAAACCCGTTATCACAGAATAGGATGGCAGGACCACAAGTAATCGAGGTTGTTGTACGTGATCAAAATATCGGTGATACTGGAAAGGGATTAGGAGAGCCGGACGTTACAATTAATGGAAAAGACCTACGGATGATCCAGGCTACTGATGGTAATTGGTATGGTTATTTTTCTGATAGAAGACAAGCTCAAATTGCAGATAGTACAGTTGGTTTGACAGGAAAAGGACTTGATTTTGGAACATTTTGTTCTAGAAATACTTCTGTTCTTGGTGTTTCTGTATCTGACACAGAAGGAATTGCAATACCTGTAAGCGGTTCAGGTATTGGAGGTGAAAATGGAGCCAATCCTCCTAATCCAATCACACAGGATTGTTCTTTGTCTTCACCATTCTCAAAAAATGTGAATAATGTTGTAAGACAGCCAAAGGCAATGAATGCTGGTAATAGTATAGTCAAAGTTGGACAAATTGGTTTGGCCTCTCAAGATCTTTGGCCTTTTATTCAACTATATGATTTTTCAAAAGGAGGGAATGTAGTAATCCAATACAATAGAGGTGGTGGACCACAACAGACTACGCTTACATTTGATACTGCAGAAAAACTAGTCAAACATGAATTGGACCGATCAACCTATCCTAGATCATCTGATGTTAATCTCAAAATAACTGATCTAACTCTGAATATAGATCCTACTGATGAAGATTCATGGTCATTTGGAACTTCATCAAATCCTTCAACATATTATTTACTTTATGAGGAGTCAGGCAAACTTGATTCTGATGGGACAGCAGGTGCTGTTGACTTGGTACCTTATCTCAGTTCTATGATGTTCAAAGATAATGGTATTTTAAAAATTAATCCTAGTACACAAGGGCAATCAAATGTAATTACAATAAGAGATAATGATAATTCTGCAACAAATGGTGATGGGGAAATTGAAATCTCTCTTGTTTCAACATCAGCTGGTTCAATTGGAGCAGGTAAACAGCCCGTGACAATAACTGAAACAAATCCTAATAGCGGAATTTTTACAACATATGATCCAAACAATGATTCTGTCCTGATCACGACTCAAAATGCCCAGAGAGGAACATCTGCCACTATAGAATACAACAAAAAACCCGTAACTCTGTTAATCGGATTTGGTAAAGGTACAATATCTCTTGATGAAACATTGAAAGGAGCTGAATGGAATTCTGGTGAAGAGATGCCTGTAATTCTAGTTGATTCTGATTCAAACAAAAACAATCTTGAAAAAGAAGATCTTGATCTGTTTAACCCTGCATACAAGGCAATACCTGCTTTGAGTACTGGTGATCCATTTACTTTGGGTGAGAGCGGTGTTGGTGATACTACTAAAATCAAATCGTCTTTTCTTTCTGGATTTACACTTACTCCAGTATCTAACAAGTTTACTTTATCATCATCTATTTTGGGAACAACCACAACTACATCCGTTGAAAAATTTAGTGATAGGGCACGAATTGATCCTACCACGTCAACTAATGCAAATGCATTAGTAATTGATCTTAAAGTTCCAATCAAAGAGCTTTATGGTTCAATTAACAATCCGTTTGATCCTGCAAAAAAATTCAAGGGATTAAACATGTTTAACTATGATATCCGTTCTTTAAATAACACCATAACGAATGTGGATGTTTACTTGTTAGTAAATGAAGTATCTTCTGATATACTTGATTCTACTGGAAATCCCATAAATAATTTATCTGCAATAAAGATTGTATCTGATACTAGACTTCAAAATTTAATTAATCTTAATTCTACACAACAAGTTTCCAATCCCCAAACTTTGCATTCAAATTTGTTTTCTCAAACTTACACCGGAAATGAGTCTATTGGTTTGATGTTTGCTTTTACTCCAATTCAAAACATTGGTATGGAAACTAGACCTATTGTTGCTGATTTCTTTTCATATGGAATTCTAAATGATGGTCTTACAAAACAACAACGAATAGCAAATCAAATTGTACGTGTAGAAATGGAGGAATTAACAAAAGATTCTGGAAAATTTAGAGGAAGTCTGGAATATATTATGCTAAACCAATTGAACATTTTTAATTCTGCTACATATGAAAAAATTATTCCAATCGATGATGAACCTATCTTTCTTGTGATTGATGAATTAAAAGGCAATGATTCTCCAAGAATTAATTTCAATGATTTAGGATCTGACGGAGTACAAACTGCAATTTCAGACCAACAAGACGTACTTTCCCATATGGGTATTGTAGTTTTGTCCATTAAGACATTCAAGCCTGGTGACACAGTTGGCGTGACGTTACTTGACAAGGATCTTAATGTGGATTCGGATCTTGTTGATATCTATACTGTGGTGGATCCTTCCAAATTCCCCAATGATGTAGCATCTGATACTATAGGATTACCAAATTTAGGAATTATGAATAATGAACCATTTGGAAGACTGTTGGAAATAACATTTGATGATGAGCGTTGGTTAAAATCTACAGTATCATCTAATGGAAAGTCATGTTCTGTAATTTCTGGAAGTGATGGATTATCTTCAACTGGTTTTACTCTAGTTGAAACTGGACAAAAGACTGGGGAGTTTGTAGGAACTTTTAAGATTTCATCTCAATACTGTTCAAGAAATGATGGCGGTGTCGTAAAATCTACAACTGGAGTTGACATTGGTGCACGATATTATGATTTTCGTGGACAATCTAGTCAAGCTGCAGTTACTAGTGCCAGTGCTACAGTTGGTGCAACAAGCGGTCTTGTAAAACTAGATAGAAGTAGTTACCCAGTACCAGTAGGTTCTGTTTTAGATTTTTTTGATTCTGGAAAGTCTTCATCGACTAGACCTGATGGGTATTCTATCTTTCCATATCATCTAACGGCAATTACAAAAAATGGTGATCTAAAAGTAATTGATTCTGGAGAAGAATTGGGGCCTCAAGATACAATTCTTTATGTTCAAATTCATGATTCAGACTATAATCTTTCACCCAATGGAGAAGATGTAATTTCACAAAATATTGTAGGGTCAAATGGACCTGTCAAAGTTTTGGTAAATAGAGGATCCTCTAGCTTGCTTTTAGCTACTGCTGGTGGCGAAGAAGTAAAACAAGGTGTCATCACAATTGGAAAGAACACAAAAAGTGGAATTACTAGAGAATTAGGTCCTATTTTAGAAACAACTCCAAGCTCTGGAATATTTCAATTTAAATTGCCACTAAGATATAGTGATGGTCCATCCTCCACAAAATGTCCCCCTACAACCACATTTACAAAATTAGATAATTCTAAAACTGGCGTTCTCTCCCGATTTGACGCCTCCCCATCCACTGGAAATTACTGTATTTTGAAAGGCGACGTAATAACAGTAGAATACTCTGATCAAACTGATGCCTCAGGTTCTCCTAGAACTGTAACTGGTTCGGCAGCATTTGATTTAAGGATAGGTTCACTTCAGTCTGATAAACAATCATACATTATTGGACGTGATGTAATACTTACATTAATTGATCCAGATCTTAATTTTGATTCCAAAAAGGCTGAAACCCATTCACTTGATGTTTTAGAATGGGATTCTGATGATGCTAGGATCACAATGGGTAATCTTGGAGGGACAATAACGAAAAATGGAAAGATTTTTGACTCACAGCCTTTCGGCTTACGTGAAACTGGTGATTCCACTGGAATATTCCAAACTATTCTTAAAATCCCATCAGAAATTAATAACAAACCCGTAGACCGCGATGAACGAATTGAAATTACATATACTGATTGGGGTACTTCTGGCTCCGACTTTGTTGGTAAAACTGATCAAAAAGTAGAACTGCAATTCTATACTTCAAATCTCCAATCATTAATCACACTAGATAAGAAAATTTATTCTTGGACAGAAAAAGTCTACATTACAATTATTGCCCCTGATCATAATTTTGATGAGTATAAAATTGATCCAATTGGCCAAAATGCTAAAAATGAAATCAAAGTATCTACTAGATCAAACAAACTTTCACAATACAAACTTGTAGAGACTGGAACTGATACTGGAATATTTACAGGTGAAGTTATACTAACAGGATTCAAACACGACGCTGACGGTAATCCTAGAACTGGTGATATTGATGGCTATGATACAATGCCTAGAACAGAGCCTAAAAGTAACGGCGGTCCTACAAATGGATTTTTAGAATCTAAAAATGATGATGGACTAACTGTATCATTCAAATTCAATGACAGAGAAACAACTACTTCATCAGCTTTGATTAGATGGAATATTGGTGCTGTAGAATGGATTCAGGGTGTCACTTCATCTAATGGTAATGGTGTGATTCGCGTCATTGATCCTGACATGAATCTAAATCCTGAAACAGTAAATACATTTACAATTGATGTGTGGTCTGATTCAGATCTTGGCGGAATTGATCTTACAGTAATTGAAACTGGACCTGCAACTGGCATATTTGAAGGAAATGTTATATTTACCTCTAAAGATCAATCTTCTGGAAATAAACTAAGAGTATCTGACGGAGATACTGTCACTGCAAAATATGAAGATCATACTTTACCAAAACCCTATTCTACTGCAGATGATCTAAAGATTTCATCTACTGCTTATGTTGGTCCAATCATTCCTCCTCTAGAGCGTATACCAATATCAAGTCCTAGAACTGTTGATTCTTTTGGAAACATGTTGAATCAAATTTCTGTTGATCAACAAGTCCAAATAACTGCAAATATTTTAAACAAAAATATTGCAAAACAGTCTTTTACATATTTGGTTCAGATAAATAACGCTACCAATTCTGTGGAGTCGCTATCTTGGATTACTGGAACTTTGCTAGAGGGACAATCATTTTCTCCATCCGTATCTTGGATACCTGATAGTTCAGGAAAATATACTGCAACAATTTTTGTTTGGCAAAGCCTGGCTAATCCTATGGCTTTAAGCCCTCCAGTTAAATTGGATATCGTAATTATTGAAAATTAAATAATTACATTCAAATTTCATTTGTTTGTAGGACACGTGTTATAATACACATGTCATTTTAAATTGTTGTAATTGTTATGTCATCAAACAACTCTTCAGATTTTTTGATAATTTTTTTATCGTCAGCATCTGGTTCTGCTGAAATTAATACTAAATTATCTCCTATTGGTACGCTAATAATCAATTGCTTTGTTCTTCTTGATGCGATATAATCTATTGGTCCTAACACATCATCTAGTTCCTTTCTCATCTTAAAATCTAATTGCATCTGCATGTATGTCATTGAAATTTTTTCATCTTCAATGAGTGGTGATTTTCCTTTTTTGAATCCGCCTGCTACTAATCTGCCAAGCTCATTTATGACTCCAACATGTCTTACTTTATCTTCATGGGATAATTTTTCACATGCATTATCTAATTTTTTAATATCATTTGGTGATAGTAATGCCATAATGATTTGTTTCTGTATACTCTAATTTTAGGATTATTCATAATCGTCCCCGCCGAAGAGTTTTTTCCTTTTTTTACGAGTTGTCATATTGACTCCTTTTTAGATTATCTCTGCCATTTTGAATAAGAATACCAGATGAATCTTTAGATTGATATGTCTCTAGTTTTTTATCTTGATTTCCTAGAAAATTAACTTTAACTGTTAATCCATAGAAATAATTATTTGAAAATTGCTTTATAGATATGTCGTTATTACATTGAATTTCGTATTAAACAACTCTATTTTTGATTTAATGTGAATAAATCTATTCTAATTACTCTCATATCAAATTTAGTAATGTAGTTGATTTAGTACGCATAAATAGTCAATTAACTTTATGACTGTATGGGGCTTTCAAATCCTGCACTTTTAGGCCTGAAAATATTTCCACCCAATTCCATTCGCACTAAGACTTTGGAGTTTTTTGAATTTCTAAAATATGAGACAAAACAATTTCGAGATGATCCATCAATTTCAAAAGATAGTATTTTTGATGCAATACATTCTAGCATCAAAATAAAGCAAACAAAACAACAATCTCAAACAAAAAAACAATTTGAAGAATTCTTAAAGAATCTTGACAAGACCCTGATGATAAAAAATTCTGATGACGAACTCTCTGATGTCAAATGGGATGAGATAGATGGCTTTTGCAGCTTGTTACGTTTGATTGAAAGAAGTGATGAAAGAAAGGTACGATGGGCATTATATCATCAATATGTATCTGGCAACCCTAAAATTTCAACTGACAGATTAACTAGTCTTTTAAAAGAATTTAAAATTAAAAATTTACAAAAAATTTTAAAGAAAATTTTAAAGGCTGAAACATTATCTGGTTTGGATGCAGAATTTAATGGAGTGTTATTTACAATTAAGCATCAACCTGAGGATAAACTTGTATCTCATTATTTGGCAGATGCCATTGAAGAGCCATCTAGGCGTTCTCCAGGTGACTTAGAAAAAGAAATTCTTGCATTGATTGATGAAGGCTCTTATTCTAACCAAGAAATTTCTCAAGCCTTGCTAATTGATGAAGGTCTTGTATCGAGAACAATTTCAAAATTACGAGAACAAGAAAAAATTATTTTATCCAGTTTTGGTCAACGTGGAATAAGATACTTTACTACGAATTGTGATAACTGTCCATTTGGAACGACCAAACCTTCTTGTAGAAAAGAAGCACTGTCTTTTATTATCTCAGCATTCATGAATGATTTTGGTGTGAATCTTTCAGCAAGGGATTTTGATTCTGTAGAAAGTAATCAAGCGATTTTGAAAATTAAACGAATCATCATGATGGCAAGAAAAGAAAAGAACACAAAATTAGAACGCAATTTAAGTGAGAATCTTGATGTAATTCTTGCAAAAGTAGTTGACAAATTTGTCGACATTGAATTTCCTGATAAAAAATTCCCAAATGTTCCTGAGATTAACCTCAAAGTGCCTTCTAACATCTCCAATCTGCCTCTTTTGTATCAATTAGGACTTAGAAAAGGGGCTCAAGGGGGAATACATTTGATGGATGAAATACTCCATTTAGCATCAAAATCCATCAACAAAGACGATCGTATGAAAATTAAAAAACACTCTCTTGTTGAGGCTAACAAATTTCTTCAATATTTGGGAATAGATAGAAGGGATTTGAATTGATTTAGTTTGGGCTAAATTCAAAAATTATTGCCTTTATATACATGAAATTAGAACTCATTTTGTGAAATTAACTAGTTTATTGGTGTTTTCTTTAGTTGTTATATTATTTTCAAGTCCTCTAACATCTCAATCTTTTGCGGATGTTATTCCACCAAAACAACAAATGAAACTTAATTTTACTGCAGAGCAAATAGTTTGTGTTGAAGGCTTTGTAAAGATTACAAAAGCATCTTCTGGAAATGTATCTTGTGTAAAACCTGCATCTGCTGAAAAACTTTCTCAAATGGGATGGGCTAAAACACTAACAGAGCAAAAACTAGATGAAATTAAAACAAAGAAAGTTACAAAGGGTGAACCAGCTGGAACAATTAAAAAAGTTGCAACAGTTAAACAGTTTGCAAAATCCATAAAGGCAGGAACCTCAACGAGCGTCACTGGTTATGTGTATGTATTTGAAGCCTGTTCAAACTCTAAAATAATTCGTGCACCTGAAATTTTTGTAACATCTGACAGTGAAACTAAAAATGTAAAACTTGGAAGTATGATTGAACCAAATTCTTGTTACATAAGCTCTGTAATTATCAAAGCTGCAGATCCTGATTCAATTACTGCAACTTTGCTAAACAAGGGTGGAATTTCTGAAACAATAACTGGGCTTGAAACAAAAATCGCTGACATAAAATCTCAAATTAGTACAATTAAAAACTCAATTCCAAAAACTGCTGAAACTGTAACTCCTGAAACATTGAACAGTATAATATCACTTAAAAAAGAACTAAAGGACTCTGAGGATCAATTAAGGAGATATATGATTGCATTATTAGTCCCCCCAAATACTGAGGTGTCTAAGATTGACATTCCAAAATCCCTTAAAGGTGAACCAATTGTTGGAATGATGACTAATCTTGTATCTGTCACTGAAAGTATTGTAAAATCTGATTCTACAAATCCTGATGTAAAGAGGTATAATGTGGTCTTTGAAGCATGTGCTGGTAAAGATAGCATCCGTGTTCCATTAATCACAATAAATTCTGATTCAGAGTCTGTTGATGTAAAATTAATTAATAGAATTGTTCCTGAGTCTTGCCAAGTAGGAATCACAAGAATTAATGCACTTGATTCAGAATCAATTATGTCTAAGATTAGTGAAAATTCAGGAATTTCAAAACAAATTACTGCACTTGAACAACATATTGATGAATTACAACTCCAATTAGGTGAAAAACGTACTAGTTTGAATATTTTGGTTTCAAAACAACTAGACTCTGTAGGTGAGGAACAAGTTACAAACCTGGCATTGGAAATCAGTGATTTACGAAAAGAATTGCTAGAATCTAGAATTAAACTAAATGGTTTGATGTTGGGACTTTGATTCTAATCAAAATAAAGAGGTCATAAAAAATAAACCAACACCAATTAGAATATACAAATCTTTAATCAAATTGGTGGGTAGGAATTGAGAGATAAGATTGGGATTATAATTAATCGTCTTGTTTATGGTTTTACTTTTGCCTTTTTGTATCAAATTGTAATTGGAATAGCTACATCACTACTTTCATTACCTCTAACGGGTAACATTCAGGATCTAATTTCTGGAGTTGAACAAATAGACTCGCAACAAGGGCCTTGGCTTGTTACATGGTGGATAATTTCCACAATTATCATCACTGTTATGGCTTTGATGATTATTCGTTATAAAAAATATATTTCACCCTACAAAGGAGAAAAAAATATCGAGGTTCCGCCAAAAATTACTGTAGTAACTGCAATAATAATTGGTGCACTAATTTCATTTTTGTTTTTCTTACTTGATTCAATAATCGGTTTATTTGCAAAAGCAGGAACGGCTACCGATGTAGAGGCAATCTATCAAGCTGCAGTTGTGGGAGATTTCACTCCGTTAGGAATTAGTATTGTTTTTTCAATAATTGCGGGATTCATAATTGTTGGAGTTGCAGGTAAGACATCAAAAGTCAAAGAAATAACAAAAGATCTTGGATTACAAGATATTACAAAAATTTCACAGATACTTAACAAAACCAAAACTCAAAAAACCTCACTATCTGATACTATTGGCCAAAGCCCTGGAGCATTAATTCACGTTGGAGAACAAAAAGTAGAGAATGTTCGAATAGATATGATGGAGTACGATGAAAAAACAATCAATGAAAAAACTGATGTAAATATTCAAGATTGTTTAGAGTCAAAGGACAAACCAAATGTTTCATGGGTAAATGTTATCGGAATACATGATCCAAAAATTATTGAAGCGTTTGGAAATAGTTTTGAAATCCATCCTCTACATCAATCCAATATTATGAATACTGAGTTAAGACCTTCAATTGAGGTTGCAGATAATTATATCATGATAATGCTAAAGATGCCTCATTACATTAATGAAACCGGGAAGCTGCAATTAGAGCAAATATCAATAGTTATTGCAAAAGATCATGTTATAACATTTCAAGAAATTGAGGCTGATTTCTTTGATCAAATTCGAAAAAGACTTCGAAATAAAACTGGTACTATCAGAACTCAAAAAAGTGATTATCTTGCATATGCAATCATTGATGCGATAATTGATAGTTATTTTTTGGTTATCGAAAAAATTGGTGATATTACAGAGGAATTAGAAGAAGAATTGATGAAAAACCCTACAGCTGATACAATGCAGACAATTCAAACATTAAAGCGAAGAATGATTGCTTTAAGAAAATCAATCTGGCCAGCTCGTGAAATAATAGATTTTCTAGGACGTGATTCCACCATTCTCATTTCAGATAACACTAGAACTTATTTGCGTGATGTATACAATCACGTAATCCAAGTTATTGATACTATAGAGGGATTGCGAGATGTTATTGGTGGTATGCTTGACACATATCTGTCCAGTGTCAGTAACAGGATGAATGAAGTAATGAAGACACTTACTATCATTGCAGCTATTTTCATTCCTATTACATTTATAGCTGGTATTTATGGAACCAATTTCGTTTATGTTCCAGAATTACAATGGGAGTATAGTTATTTTGCAATGCTGACTGCTATGGGTATCATTACTGGATTTATGTTGTTGTGGTTTAAACGAAAGAAGTGGCTCTAAGGCGTGACAAATAAAATACTTCAACGAGTATATGAAATTTTAGAGGGGACCAATAATGACAAAATTACAAAGAGTTTTCAAATTTTTATCATCACTTTAATTGCTGTAAACGTCCTAGTTGTAATAGTTGAAACAGAAGAATCTGTTTTAGATGAATATGGTTATTTGTTTACACCATTTGAAATTTTCTCTGTCGTAATTTTTACTGCTGAATATTTAGGAAGGGTAGTTGTTTTCAAATTAAATCCCAAATACAATAATTCTAAATTTGGATTGGCCCGACTGCTAATTTCACCTATGATGTTAGTTGATTTAGCTGCCATATTGCCATTCTTCTTGCCATTTGTTGTCACAGATACTAGATTCATTAGAATAATCCGACTCTTGAGACTATTTCGATTATTCAAACTTTCAAGATATTCTGAACCTATGCAAACACTTGGAATTGTATTCAAATCAAAAGCTGGTGATTTGGCAGTAGCCTTTTTCATTCTCTTTATCGTATTAATTTTTGCATCTAGTTTGATGTATAATGCAGAACATGAAGCCCAACCTGACGTATTTTCTAGCATTCCTGCATCCATGTGGTGGGGAATAGTCACTCTTACAACAATTGGTTATGGGGATGTCTATCCTGTCACGGTTCCAGGTAAATTAATTGCAGCCGGTGTGGCAGTTATTGGAATAGCCGTATATGCTATACCTACTGGAATTATGGCATCTGCATTTACCGAGGAATTGAGAAATAAAAGAGAACAAAAAAGCAACACTTGTCCACACTGTGGAAAGGATATTCACCATACATGAAATTAAAAATTGGACATTAGAAAATATGTTCTGGGTGGTTTGTTGAAGACTTAACGTTCTATCTCTACAAAAATATAATCTTTCTTTGATTTGGGAATGATCTTCATTATCTCACTTTCTATTTCATCTGTAATTGTTTCTATTTTGTCTGTATCTAATCCATCAATTAGGTTGACTTCGATTCCAACTATGACAGTTGTGGGACTAAGATGCATTGTTTTCATGTTGACAACTTTGTGTACTTCGGGTATTTTGTTTACTAGAGATAGAATATCTTTTTTTTGTTCTTCTGAAACTGATTCGCCTAACAACAATCCTCTGTTTTCTTTTGCCAAGAAAAATGCAAAAGACATCAGTAGGACTCCTATGATGATGGAACTAACAGCGTCAAATTGGGAATTTCCTGTAATGTCGGTTAGTAAAATTCCAACTACTGCAATCGCAATTCCAAATAGTGCCGCAGTATCTTCAACTATGACTGTTAACAGAGATGTGTCTTTACTATTTTTAAATTCTTTCCATAAATTTGAAAAATTAGCTTTATCTCCGCGTCCCTTAATTGGTTTTTTGAAATGAATGATTGCAATTCTTAATGCATTAGCTTCAAATCCAAAAGCTATGATTAATACAATGTAATTGATCATTGGATTTTCTAAATGATGTCCTTCTCCTAATAATGATGAAAATCCTTGCTCTAAAGACAAAATTCCTGAAATTCCAAATATCATAGTAGCTACAATAAATGACCAAAAAAATTGTGATTTCCCATAACCAAATTGATGCAAATCTGTTTCTGGCCTTTTACTTAACCTAATTCCTAACAATAAGAGAATTTGGTTTACTGTATCTGATCCGGAGTGATATGATTCTGCCCACATTGATGCACTACCAGTCATGCCTGCAGCAATGAATTTTGTAATCGCTATTCCTAAATTCCCAAAAAGTGCAGCATAAACTGCTTTAGTAGAACCTCCTGCCAAAACTATTCCTTGTTTTCCTCCTTACCTGAATTATTTTCTTTCTCAGACTTTTTTTCTTTCTCTATTTTCTTTTCAATCTCATCTGTTTCTTTCTCTATTTTCTTTTCAATCTCATCTGTTTCTTTCTCTATTTTCTTTTCAAGATTCTCATGTTTTTCTTCTATTTTTTCTACATGTACTTTGATTTTTTCATTAATCTGTTCTTCAATTTTCTCCTCAAGTTTTTCCTCTACTGCAGGAATGATCTTTCTTTTCACCAAAAATAAAATTCGTAAAATTGTTTCTACTATAATTGCATAAATTACAAATCCTAGAATATTGCCTAAAAATGGAATAAATGCATATGCTCTATCTATGATGTCATTTGGTGTAAAGAAAATGTTACTTGTAAGAAAGATACCTAATAATGCAAATGGAATTAATTTTGCAAAATCTTTTGCAAGATCCTCTTTATAGTATGCTGAAATTCTAACTGTAACTACAAGTGATATGACAATTAAAAATACATGTTCTTTTGGAATATCTGGTGCCATAAAGAACAAAAATGTAGAATAAACAACAAACCAAACTAAAACAACTAGCGGAAAAACTATGACATATTTTAAAACATAAGCAATAATTGATGTGATTTTTTTACCGTCTGTTTGATATTTTTTAAGACCTAATGGAATCATTTCACGTCTTGCAATAAACCTGTAAAAATTCCAAATGAAAAATCCATAAATTACCATTCCAATTGAGTATGCAATTAACTCTGTAAATGATACTTCGATACCAAATTGACTTGTAATATTTTCAATATTTTTTAATGGATTGATTAGACTATCATCAATTGTAATTCCGCCAATTGTTGCCCAGACTCCTGGTGTTCCCACAAGATTTTCACCAGACGTAGCAAATACTAGTGGTATGATAGGAAGAAAAAATAACAAGCATATGTAAAATGATAATTTCAATTTGAGCATTCTAACTTACGCTCCAATCTGTTAAAACTTTTTTTTGGGAAATTAAAATTCATAATCTTGATTTTTACCTTTGATTGATAAAATTATGACTACTTGACTCTATAGTGGATAAAGTCATAATCATTATGTTATAATATGCTAAAAGATTATGGTGTATTTAATGACTAAAACAATACTTTTAGCAATTTTCACAGTTGCTGTTTTACTTACAGGTACAATTGCCAGCCCAATGGGATTGATTGAATCTGCAGATGCACTACAAAGTAAAGGGACTTCTGCTAGTGCAATTAATTCTAAAAAGGTCTGTGGCGATAGACTTTGTTCTGAACCTGCTCCAGAAGTAAAAACTGAGGCAAAAAAGAAAGAAGAAGTAAAGGCTGAGAAGAAAACAGAATCTGCTGAAAAAGCTAAAGAAGTACCAAAGAAAGACGCAAAAGCTGAAACAATGGAAAAAGCTAAAGAAGTTTCAACTCTAAAAGTTCCAAAGACCGTTACTGGTGTTATTACATCCGTTCAAGATCCAGGTCAAGGACATGAAGGACATCAACTTGCAATAATTCTTCCACCAAGTGAAAACACTTATCGTGGACATGTGACATACTCTGCATCTGAAAATGTTCAGCTTGTAGCATTACATGGCCCATTAAAAGATGGAATGGCAAAGGGACAACCAACATGGACTATGGATGGAAAAACTAAATTTGCTTTAACATTCATTGATAGAGAAACATCTTCAGGCGTTTGGCAGTTTTCAGGTAATGCAATTGCACTTCATACTAAAAACACAGAACCATTCACTGTTACTTACTCTGTAACATACACCGAGCAACCAACAAGTGATAAGGTGATTAAAGGAACTGTAACTTCAAAACAAGATCCTGGAGTTGGACATGAAACACATCAGCTTGCAATATTGTTAGGACCAACTGGTAAAACATATTCCGGTCATTTAACATGGGATGCATCTGAAGCTGTTCAAATTGTAACCTTGATTGGACCAATGAGCAAAGGTGATTTATCAACTATGCCTTATTGGACTCCTGATGGTGAAACATACTATGGACTAGTATTAGTTCCATCAAAGGCATCTGGTTCCACGATGTTCTCAGGAAATGCTTTGGCACTTCATACTATGAATGAAACCCCATTCACTGTAAGCTACTCTATGGTGCTTACACAATAATTTTTTTCTTTTTTAATTAAGGTCTACAATAAATCATTGAGTATTGAGATATGTCTTCAATCATGAACATTTTATGTCAACGATGATCAATACAATCGTGCTATTTTACTGGAAATTATAAAGTATGATCAAATAATTCATCCATGACATCCTTTAAGTAATATGGAGATGAGAAATTATGTGATGGATAATAAATTATTTTTAACAGCATTTTTCACTATCTCTGTATTATTACTTGGCGCAATGGCAGGACCATTGAATATAATTCAATCTGCTGAAGCATTAAAGGGACAAGGAGTCCCAACTTCACAATATGGCTCTGCTACAAAGGGAATTGTATGTGGTGATAAGTTATGCTCTGAAGTTAAAACAGAAGTAAAGAAGAAAGAACCTGTAAAGAAAGAACAAGTTAAGAAGGAAGAAGTAAAGAAAGAAGAAAAAACAGAAGTAAAGAAAGAGCAAGTCAAGACAGAAAAAAAAGATTCTGAAAATCAAAAACTTGCAGATAAAGCAACATCTGAAAAGTCAAGATATGAAGAATTATCCTTACCTCCAAGAACAATAAAGACTGGAACAATTACTTCTACACAAGATCCTGGATTGGGACATGAAAATCATCAACTAGCAATTATTCTTCCACCCTCTGAGAAAGTATATCGTGGAATGTTGACATATTCTGCATCTGAAGATATTCAATTAGTTGTTCTTCATGGGCCACTAAAACCTGGAGAAGATAAAGGACAAGCAATTTGGTCTCCTGATGGAGAAACAAAATATGCTTTGACTTTTATTCCTGTAAATAACATGGCAGGAACTTGGCACTTTGCAGGAAATGCAATAGCCGTACACACAACGAATGAAGATCCATTTTCCATATCTTATACTGTAGCATATAGAGAACGAACTCTTTCTGATACTGTAAAAAGTGAAACAATTACCTCTACACAAGATCCTGGATTGGGACATGAAAATCATCAACTAGCAATTATTTTACCTCCACGAATTCCTGCATATTTTGGAACTGTGGGATTCTCTGCATCTGAAAATGTTCAGCTTGTAGCATTACATGGTCCATTCCAACCTGGAGTAAAAGCCCATGGACAAGCTACATGGTCTCCTGATGGAAAGACTGTTTACGCATTAAGCTTTATTGATAGGGATACTTCAATGGGAACTTGGCAAGTTACTGCAAATGCAATTGCTGTTCATACTATGAATGACACACCATTCACTGTAAGCTACTCTGTAGCAACAGGACAATAATTCTTGGATTATGTTTATTTAACTTTAAATTTTAACAACAACTATGAATAAAATCTTACTTGTCATTCCTTTATTATTACTCTTGACGCTGGGGGTGACTTTTACTTATGCTGAATCTCTTGTTCCTGGATGGATTAAAAATACTGCTCTATGGTATGGTCAGGATAAAATTTCTGAAACAGAATATTTGGAATCTCTTAGATATTTAATTAATAATAAAATCTTATTCTTAGATGAGAAAGAAAAAAACTCTGTTCTTGATCCTACCATTACCTCAAATGAAGTCAGTGTAACCAAACCTCGAATCACTCAATGCTCAACATTATATCAATCTTACAAAAATATTGGAAAAGCTCAATTTGTTGCAAAATATCAGCATGTAAACTATATCAACATCTGTGTAAAACTCTACCAAGATCCTATCTGGAATTATCAGGGTGGAGATAGAATCGAGCAATTAAATGCAAAATTTATTGAATTTGAACAGAAAATAAAAGAGTCAAAGCCTAAACTATCTTTTGAACCAAGCGTGAAAATTCTATCTACAACAAAGATAGGTGAAGGAAAGTATGATGTCAAATTTAATGTGTGTGCAGGTGACAAAAAAATAGACAAAGCCAAAGTCTTAGTAAAATCTGCAATAGAGTCAATCCAAGTAGGAACTAACAAAGACATTCCTGAAAATGTATGTAGAACATATGTGACACAACTTTATGCAAACAATGTGGCTAATATCCAAATTTCAATATTAGAACAAGTTTTAGAATAACAAACTGATTAACAAAAAACTGAGCCTATGAATTAGATCCTGTTTAATATATTGAATATTTTAAGAATAGATGTGAAGTCCGTATTCTTTATTCTTACTCTGGTGTCTTTATCTGTATTAATGATGTCTCAAATCCCATCTCAATCTTTTGCAGATGTTATTCCTCCAAAAAAACAAACTGCTTTAGGAATTGACAGTGCAGATATAATTTGTAAAACTAATTTGGTCAAAGTACATAGAACCAATTCTGATAGTATTGATTGCTTCTCACCTTCATCTGCTGAGAAATTAATTAGTATGGGGATTGCAAACGAGATTCCAAAAGATAAACTAGAAGCCAAAAAATCACTCAAACAAAGTTCTCCTATTGGAACAATTACTGGCCTTGATACAGTAAAGAAATTTGGCTCAGAAGGTAGACTCTCAAATGATCCTCGCGTAGTAGAATACATCTATGTTTTTGATGCTTGTGCTGCAGACAAAACAATACGTGCACCAGAAGTACTGATTACATCCGACAGTGAAGTAAAAACAGTAAAACTTGCCAAAAAAATTATGGCAAATACTTGCTTTAGTAGTTCTGCAATAATCAAAGCAACTAACCCAAGTTCAATATCTGGTTCTCTTACCAATAAAGGAGTAATTTCAGATAAACTATCTGAACTTGAAGCAAATGTTGCTGATCTTCAACAAAAATTATCCGTATTGAAAAAGAATTTTTCTGGTCTTGTGAAACAAGATTCAACAACGTTGGATGATGATTCAAAAATTATGATTAATGATTCTACGAGTGAAATAGTTCAATTGAGGGCAGATTTGAATCGTGCAAAAGGTGAATTAAACAAATACCTATTTGCACTTCATTCTCCAGTACAACTCAAATCCTCTGATTTTACTAAACAAAAATTAACATTTACTAGAGTTCCTCTTGTAGGAGTTTCAGTCGATGCTTTAACTATAACTCGACAAACACTTGGAAATACTGATTCACCTGACACAACCACTGGTGTAAAATTATACAACGTAGTTTTTGAAGCATGTTCTGGAAATGATGTTTTACGTGCACCAGAAGTTAGAATAAAGTCAGATAATGAAGAAAAAGTAATTAGAATAGCAGAAAAAATAATTCCAAACTCATGTCAAATGTCTGCAGTTAAAATTAATGCTGTAGATACAAAAACAATAACACTTGAGATTGCAAATAGATCTGATCTTTCTGCAAAGATTGTAGAACTTGAAAAACAGATTGAAGCCCTTGTGGGTGAACAGAGTTCTTACCAAATGGAATTAAACAAACTAGTTGTCCAATCTGATAAACCTGTAGACTATGAACAGAAAGTTTCAGAATTATCTGCAAAAATAATTAAACTACGAGACCAAATAAGGGATGCCAAATTCCAGCTATATGGCTCTATGTATGAAGTTTACAAGAAATAATCCTTACAAAATCCAATTACTTTTGGAATAAAACCTCACAATCAATTTTCTTGAAAATATTTTTATTTGATTTCGTATTGTTTTTAGTCAAATGGTGATTTGTTTAATAGAAAGTATCGCTCAAACTTACTTTGTAAATAAAATGAGATGCGCAAACTGTGGAAATCAAGCAAGCTGGAGAGATCCTGATTGCAATAAATGTGATAAACCACTACATCAAAAAAATTGCAAAGGTAAATCTGCTGACTGTAAATGCCATACGATTAACGAACAGACATGGTCACAGAAAAAAGCCGTCAATACTCAATAAAATAGGGTAATCGGCTTTCAATATTTTCTTTATTATGATTATTAAAAAAAGGAAAAATGGAAAAAAGATTCCATGTTAAAGTCCTTTTCTAGATTTTATTAATCTGGAAATGGATTGATGTTTAGTTATCGCTTTCTTCCTTTGGATTTTGTAGTGGTTTTTCTTTTTGGAGCTGCTTTGCGTTTTGCTGCTACTTTTCTCTTAGGATCTGCTTTTTTAGCTGCAGTTTTTCTTTTAGGTGCACTACGTTTTTTTGGTGTGCCAGTAGATTTTTTCTTTGCTGCTACTGTTCGCTTTCTTTTAGAAGCTGTTTTAGCTGCGCCTTCTGCTTTTAGTTTTGCATTTCTTTTTCTAGTTCTTGCAGCTTTTACGGCAGCTGCACTTCTCTGTGCTTTAGTTTGTGCCATTATGATTTTTTTGAGATTTACTATCTCTTATAGTAGAGCAGTGAAATATTTTTAGGCTAAAATACCTATTTTTCAAATTACTATTTCTCAAGATCTATCTTTGAACTGGTTTGAATTTACCTGATTGCTGAAAATTAGATTTATAGGTATGACAATATTTGAGATCTTAAACAATTGAATAATTTCATTAATATTTTATCTAAGGAAGAGATGTTACTTTGAAACTTGAACAAATCGAAAATTCTTTTAGACCAACTCTAAACAAAAAATCTTCTATTGCAAAAAAAGGGATGGTCTCATCTGCATTTCCTGATGCAACAAAAGCAGGAGTTGAAATGCTCAAGAAAGGTGGAAATGCAATTGACGCTGCATGTGCTACTGCAATTGCACTAGGTGTCTGTGAGCCACAGGCTTCGGGAATTGGAGGACAATCAATGGCAATTATTCATGTCAATGGAAAATCATACGCAATAGATGGCTCTAGTCGTTCACCGTCAATGGCACATTCATCAGTGTACACAAAAATAAGAAATCGTAAACTTGGATACAAGGCAACTACTGTGCCTAGTACTCTTGCATTAGTTGGATTTTTACATGAACGATATGGTGCATTGGAATGGCAAAAGATTATTGCACCTTCAATTCACATTGCCAAAAAAGGATATAAAATTACACAATTACAACATTCTTTGCAGGAAAGAGAATTAGATAATTTCCTTTCAATTAAATCAAAATCCGGCGCAAAATATTTTCTAAAAGATGGATTAGTACCATATGATGTAGGGGATAGATTTGTACAAGATGATTTGGCACATACACTTACTGCTATTTCTGAATACGGCTATCGCGTATTCTATCAAGGTAACATTGCTAAAAAAATTGATGCAGATATGAAAAAAAATCATGGCTTAATTCGTGAAGAAGATTTAGCATACATCCCAGAACCCTTGATCAGAAAACCCATTAGTAGGAAATACCGACATCTAACCGTATCAACTTTACCTCCACCCGCAGCTGGGAGAACTTTACTTCTTACTCTTATGATGCTTAATCATTTACCCTCCAAGTTTCTTCGTAGCTCAAAACCCAGCTC
Organism: Candidatus Nitrosopumilus sp. bin_68KS; assembly: GCF_054095825.1. Lineage (NCBI taxonomy): Archaea > Thermoproteati > Nitrososphaerota > Nitrososphaeria > Nitrosopumilales > Nitrosopumilaceae > Nitrosopumilus > Candidatus Nitrosopumilus sp. bin_68KS. The sequence goes on along the minus strand of NZ_JBSWSP010000009.1, from coordinate 191,821 downwards.
GTATCATTTTGTTGCAGAGACATTTCGAAAAGCATTCTTGCATAGAGTACAACGTCCGTTTAATCGACATACTTATGATCAAATTCAGGATAAATTACATTTGCAAAGAACTTTTGCAAAACAGATGGCCGACTCTATACATAATTCCATGGATGCAACATTGCCTATGATTGATCCTGATTTTGGTGGTGAAGATACTACTCATCTTTCAACTATGGATAATGATGGTAATGCAGTTGGAATAACTCAATCTGTTGAATTAGCATATGGCTCAAAAGCAGCAGCAGAAGGTATGGGATTTCTCTACAACAACTACATGTCTGCATTTGAGTTTTCGACTCCAAATCATCCTTACTATATTCGACCAAATGCCATTCCTTGGACTTCGGTATCTCCTGCATTGATTTTTAATAATTCGAAACTTTGGATGGTGGTAGGTAGTCCTGGAAGCCAAAGAATTTTTTCAACTATTACTCAGTTTCTTTCAAGAATTATTGACGGTGATCTGCCAATGGACCAGGCAATTGAACGACCACGTTTTCATTGCTCTATTGGAGGCAATGTCAGTATAGAGGATGGGGGATTTAGAACTGAAATTATTGATTTTCTCAAAGGCATGGGATACGAAATTTCTATTAAAGAGAGATATTCATTTTATCATGGAGCAATTCATGCTACAATGAAACTACAAACACAAGAAGGATTTCAGGGAGTTGCAGAAGTTAGACGTGATGGAACAGCCGAGGGATTAAATTAGAAAAATTACCTGTTTTATTATCAATTCCTCATGGAGGATTAAGAAAACCTGTAGAACTGGACGGACATCTCTGCATTACAAATAAAGATCTTTTTGATGATTCTGATCCTTTTGTAATAGAAATGTATGATTTGGGCGATAAAGTTGAACGTGTAATTAAATCAAAAATTGCAAGAGCGTTCGTTGATCTTAATCGTGCACCTGATGATTTACCTCCAAATAATCCAGACGGTGTCATTAAAAGCTCAACATGCTACAAAAAACCAATTTATCATGAGAGAAAAGAACCTGATGATTCTCTTAGAACAATGTTGCTAGAGTTGTATTATTTTCCTTATCATAATTCTATACAAAAAAGTCTAGATGAATTAGAATTACAGTTGTGCCTTGATTGTCATTCTATGGCTGCAATTGCACCAGGAATATCCCCTGATGCAAAGGACAACAAACGACCAAAATTTTGCATATCTAATAATGATGGGCAGACTTCCTCTCAGGAAATGATGGAGTTGTTGGCCTCAAGCATATCTGAATCTTATGGAATTGAGATAAATGAAATTTCATTAAATGATCCATTTCATGGTGGACATATTACAAGGACGTATGGAAACAAACCTATACCTTGGATTCAAGTTGAAATGAATAGATCTTTGTACCTAGAAGAACCTTGGTTTGACAAAGAAAAATTATCCGTAGACCCGGCACATCTTGAAAACCTAAATAAGAAATTTGAAAATACATTGAATCTTTTTTTTAAAAAATTCGATGGAGTAGATTCTTGGAAGTAGAAGTTACAGAATTTCTTGCACTATTAGCATTGCTTCTAGGTGGAGGAATGATTGGGGCAGGAATCATGAAAAAAATAAAGTTCCCAACTATTATTGGATTTATCTTAATTGGGATGATTGCAGGGCCTTATGGACTTGGAATTGTAGATGATGTTGAACTAATCAATCTTTTAGCTGAATTAGGAATAATCATTTTACTTTTTGTTGTTGGATTGGAATTCAGCCTTCAAAAATTACGAAAAGCTGGAATGAAAGCAATCACAGTTGGAATGACAGAATTATCTATAATGTTTTTTCTGGCCTACATTGGGGCTTTTTCATTTGGCTGGACCCACTTGGAGGCACTTTATCTTGCAGGTATATTGTCCATCAGTAGTACTGCTATTTCTTTACGAATAATGCGAGATCTTAAGCTAGTTAAAACAAAAGAATTTGATACTATTATTACAATTTTAATTGTAGAGGATCTTGCAGCAGTTTTACTTTTAGTTATTTTAGGTAATGCGTCTGATGGAGCCACACTTGATTTAACTGGTGTTGGAATTTTAATTTTACAAAGCTTGACATTTTTTGTCATTGCACTAGCTCTTGGAATTAAATTAATTCCAAAATTACTAGAGAAAATACATGGATTAGATATTCCTGAAGGGCCGTTTATTACAGCACTTGCTTTGGGATTTGGATTGGCAGTTTTGGCACATTTCCTTGGGCAAAGTTCTGCTATTGGAGCGTTTATCATGGGAATGATTATTGCATCATCAAAGCATTCTGAAAGCATTACCAAAAAAATTCTTCCACTAAGAGACTTTTTTGGTGTAATATTTTTTGTATCTATTGGAATGCTGGTAAACATTATGGCCATTCCTGAAGTGGCGTTGATATCAATACCAATTATCATTCTGGCAGTTGTTGGAAAATTCATTGGGAATTTCTTTGGCGCATCAATTGGAGGTCATGGTATTGTAAGCTCTTCTACCATTGGTTCTGTAATGGTTCCTAGAGGTGAGTTTTCCTTTATCATGGCAAAACAGGCTGTAGATAGCGGTTCTGTCAGAGATACCCTGTATCCTGTTACCATGTTAGTTACTCTGGCTACGATGTTTTGTATGCCATTATTACTGAAAATATTGCCTACGCTTGCAGATAAAACAAGTCATGTACCAATGAATGTTCTAAATTCAATTTACATTGTTGGTAAATTCTTTAACAATTTGATGAATACTCCTGATGATAACAATCAATTCAATAAACTTCTTAAAAAACATGGCTTGAAATTTTTTGTCAATCTAATGGTAGTTATAGCAATTCTTGCAATCATTGATTTCTTTAATGATGATATAGTGACAATTATTTCGACAATTGGTATTCCACTTCCAATTGAACCTGAAATACTTTTGACAATTATTAGCATATTGTTAATTGTATATCCTGTAATTGCAATGCTTGGTAAAATTGAAAATTTGGTTACAAACATTTCGGATATTTTATCTACAAAACTAATTCCAGCTGACACTCAACGTCTTGAGGAGAAACCCCTTCATAGATTACTGAGAAATATTTTCTTTATCGGTTTTATTTTGATAATTATTGCTGTCATCCAGCCTTATATTGCTGACATAGAACTTCTACCATTTTTGCCCTTTATTATATCCGGAATAGGACTTACAATAGCAATAATTTTAATAGCAGATTCTGTATTTGTATTCCAAAAACTGTCTCATGGACATATTATGGAAAGTTTGATGAAAGAAGATGAAACTTTTGAGCCTGAATAATTCTGTGATGTTATTGGCAATTAGTATCTCCTAAGAATCAAGATGTTAAAATAATCGATTTGTACTAATGATGTAGAAACTGAGAATATATGGAAACTGAAAACAAAAAATCTCAAAGTGATGATAAAATAATACAGAAAAAACAAGAAAAACTTGTTGATACTCTGACAAAAAACTATGCTGAAACATTGGAGCATACAAAAAACTTTGGAAAAGAGTCATTTGACAAAATTTCTGAGGCAAGTTCTACCGGCGTTAATCTCATTAAATCAAAACACTATTGGGAATCTTTGAAAAGCAGTTCCCAAAAAATTAAAGAAAAAACTTCTGAACAAGGACTAGAATTTAAAAAAAATAGCCCAAAATTTTACAAGAACATTACTAATTCATTTTTTAACTTTTTTGAGACAATTGTTGGTAGAATAAAACTTGGTACACAATATGGTACTCCTAGTCTTGATATCCTAGAAAGATTGGCTAAACTCAATGAGCTTGGAATTATTACAAAAGAAGAATTTAACAGGAAAAAGAAAAAACTCTTAGAGAGAATCTAATAATGGCTAAAAATCTGATTATTTCATCATTAGTGATTATTATATCGATTTTGATAGGAATTTTAATTTTAACTAATTATAATTGGTTTTCTCAAGAATGGTTAATTGGGTTAGGTATAGTGATTGGTGGAGTTGCTATTGAGGGTGTTTTAATTTATTTTAAAATTAGAAAATGAACATTACGGTATGTTTTATGTCAATAATCTTTGATTTTCGTTTTGATTAGCAAAAATTTTTAGTTGTTTTTATGAGTTTAAAAATTACTGAGTCAAATCCACAATTAACAAAAAATTGTTATCTTGAAGATTTTATTGGCAAAACAGTTATTGATAGTAATGGTCAGAATTGTGGTAAAATAAAATCTATTATTATTGATAGCCGAAAATTTTCAGTGTCTGGAATCTTGGTTAAAAAAAGATTAGCAAAGGAATATTTTTTATCACAAGATTATTTTGAGGAATTTAATGAATCTGGGCTTAGTTTAAACACCATCCCAATAAAACCTGGAGATAAAGTTGCAGATATAGATGGAAAAAACATAGGCAGAGTAATTCAAATAAATCTAAATTCTGAAACGAATAAACTTGAATCTCTTGTAATAAAATCTAAATTTAAATCCGTCATTGTTACATCTGAACGAATTATTGCTGTTGGCGATAAAATTAAAATAAAACTATTCTGAAAAACAGTATTTTTGATTTAAAAAACATTTGCGATTTTTAAATATTATTTTCATTATCTTTATTTACTTTGAACAAGAATAAGTGTGTGCAAGCATACATTTTGATAAATTGCAATACTGGTTGTGAAAATAGAATAATTTCTGAATTACAGGAAATACATGAAATAATTGAAATTAATGGTGTATGGGGAAAATATGATATTTTTATCAAGATTTCGACATCTGACCCTAATGGGGTTGAACAGATTGTCAAAAGATTACGAAATCACCCCGATGTCACTGATACCTATACCATGCATGTTCTATATGGTCAGGGTGGGAGCATAGACCATGAATGAGAAATCTACATGTGAAATAATTGATTTTATCAATACTATGTATCATGAACAAGTTCCAGGACCGATAAAATTTGTTGTAAAAAGAAAAGCCAAGAAAATTGAAAAACTAAATCTTGACGATTTTCCTGAATCATTTAGATCCTGCACAATTGAAGATCTGATTCTAATCTTGAAGGAATCTCATGAGAAAAAACTTTTGAATTTTTAAAAATTCTGATCATTATACGTCCAAAATTTTATAGAAATACTCACTTCCATAACTACTTGTATGGGCGTTTGTCATTAGTATTGAAACTAATTCGGAGATCTGTTTGAGAATTGTCCTTTGAACCTATTTTGTATATTGGAATTTTACTACTAGCTGCCAAACTATTTGGTGAAATCATGCATAGACTTAATCAGCCTACTATTTTGGGTAATGTCCTTGCAGGAATAATAGTTGGCCCTGCGCTTTTTGCACTTGTTCAGCCTATTGAAGAAATTGAGCTTTTCATCTCAATTGGTGTATTTTTCCTGTTTTTCTTAATTGGTCTTGAAGAAATTGATTTGGCAGGACTATTCCGTGTTATGAGAGGTAGAATCTTTGCAGGCTCTGCAGCTGCATTTTTAATTCCTTTCATAGTTGCTGGTGTTTTTGGTTTGGCTTTGAATATGGATTTTATAAAATCATTTGCGATTGCAAGTGTAATAGCTGCTTCTAGCTTGGGAGTTACTGCTAAGGTTCTAAGTGATCTTGGAAAATTAAAATCTACGATCGGTCTTGAAATTTTTACTGTAGCTGCAATAGTAGAATTCATTGCCATTATTGTAACAAGTATTATGATTCAAATCAATACTAGTGAAACCCCAGAATTTTCAGAATTTATCTGGCTATTTGTCAAAATGATAATATTTTTTGTAGTTGCAGGTCTTGTGTCTGTTTTTATTTTACCACGTTTTTTCCGTTACATAAAAAAACACCTACGTGTTACTCAAATTTATTTTGGTGTAGTAATTGGTGTAATCCTATTAGTTGCATACTTTGCAGAGATTAGTGGAGTTCATGGTGCAATAGGTGCATTGCTTTTAGGAATTGCAGTTTCAAGAATGAGCAAAGAAGATTATAATGAAATTTCAAAAAATATGCATGCCGTGGGGTATGGTATTTTTATCCCAATCTTCTTTGCAGGAATTGGACTTCACTTTAGTACTGCATTTCTTGATTTAGAATTATGGGTGATAGTTGGGTTTCTTGTGATAATGATTGGGGTGAAATTCCTCGGATCTTACATTGCAGTACGTATTGCTCAGATGAGACCTGCAACAACTGTTGCGTACGGTGTAATGTCAAAAGGTGCAGTTGACTTGGCATTAATGTTGTCATTATTGCAAGTCAATATTTTGAATAATAGTTTATTCTCCCTCTTGGTACTTGGAACTCTTATGACTATGATCATTTCCAGTGTTGAACTGCAGCGTAAATTAAAGAAAATTATTCATTTCAAAGTTGGAACTATAGAAATGGGATTGGTTCCAGGTTATTTCAGAAGAGTAGTTTCAGACATGACTGCTATGACCGTAATTAACACTTCATTTCTTAAAACAACAAAGAACGTTACGATTAAAGACTTTCTTGAAAATAATGAATTAGACAAAAGACCTTTCTTAGTTTTTGATGAAAATGATGTGTTAGTTGGCGTTATTTCAAAACGCGAAATAGAAAAATCTCACAAAAAAACTCGTGATATCACAACTGTTGGTGATGTAATGTATGAAAAGGTCGTTACTGTTTTACCCAGTGAATATCTTTATTCTGTAATTCAAAAGATGAATTCTTATCCATTTGATATGGTGCCTGTAGTTGATCCTGAAGATATTAAAAAAGTAATTGGAATAATTTCAAATCATGATATATTGAATTTGTTAGTGGAGCCAAAGAAACCGTAAGAAATAGAGGTAAAAATCAATGACTATTTTTACATCCATTGATTTTATACCAATTATTTAAATTCCATAAACCAAGAATTACTATGATGGCCGAAAATACTGAAAAGATAAAAAATGATGATTTTGCAGTATTTGAGAAAGTTAACCAAAGGTATTTTGCAGAAATAGAACATTCCGTACCACATTTTCAGCAAACATTATTTGATTTACAAAATGAGTGTTACAAGAATTGGAAGAATACTCTAAATGCAAATATTGCATTACAAAAAGAGATTTTAGGAAAATCTGGATTTAATTTTCCTATCCCGAAAGTTACTCAAAAAATAATTGACAATGTTGGTGAAGAGATTGTAAAATATCGGCTAGCATCTATTAAGATTGCAATTTCATCCATAGAATCTGTCACACAAAATGTTAAAACATGGAATGACAATGCAAATGTTTTTGTAGATTTAAATCGGAAAATTATGCATAATTGGCTATCTCCATTCATTTCACAATCAGATGTTAAAAAATGAAAAAATCCTCCATTGGTGTGATAGTTATTGCCGTTTCAATCGCAGTTTTTTATGGTTTGATGAGTTTGTTATGGCAACTCTAAGATTGTTAAAATATTGATATGTATTTTTTAGATAAATTTTTGATTAATGATTAAATTTTTTTGTATTATTTTTCTTCAGGTTCGTCGGCTCTGTCTCTAACCTTTTTGAGAATACAAAATTTACTTAGACTTTTGAGAAATCCCATTATTCTAATTACAAATTAGTTCCTTATGTATGTTGAAAGTGAATAGATTTACTAGTTTTCATCTATTTTTTTATTATAATCGTCTACTTTGAGATTGTACTCTTCTATCTCTTTATTTTCATTATCTATGTCTCCCTCAAATAATTCGGGGTTTTCTTTTTGTGCACGTTTCATTAATTTCTTAAAAGCATCTGGATCTTCCTTTTGAAGTTCTAAGAGTATTTTGCCAATAGATTCATCTAGATTACTCATATCTTAGCTTTTACTTCCCCGTATTTTTATTATTCTAAACCCAAATGAAATTTTCTTTATTTTTTAGTATTAGTTGAATAGTAATAGAGCATTCTTGCTTCTTTCCATTGATACCATACAAAATTCCACACCAAATCATCCATGGATTGTCTTTCTTCATTGGAGAATTGTCTTCCTCTAAGATTGTAAATTATTTTACTTCTAATTGTTCCGAGCCTGAGTCCAAGCATTACGCATTCTCTGTTATTATTTGGTAATTCTTTACCTCTGAAACTACTTGATTTTGAATCAAAATCCTCAAAATGTTCATTATGCCATTCAAATTTTGATTTTTCAAAAATTTCAATAATTAATTCAATTGTGTCATAATCTAATTTTTTCTTATCTAATTTCTCTTTGATAATTTCTTCTGTTTTTTCTTTTCTTTGCTTGCTGATTTTTCTCTTCAAATTATTTAGTTCTTTTGCTAATGTTTCTTCCATAAATTCAATCCAATGTTTTCTTAAATTATCTACTAATAACTGTAAAACAAAATTAAATAATTATTAATGAAATTGTCTTTCATTTCAATATGCCTTTAGATAAAATTAAAGACACTGAGCATTACATGCCTTCTCATAAAACGACTATTTTACATGTTAAAGGAAAGCCAGCTGCTTGTATTTTTGACGATGCTCCTGATAATCAACTACGTTTTCAAGTAATATCTAAAAATGATACGTTACAGGCTAGCTTGATTGGGTTTCTAAACAAACATGATGATTTGGGTCTGCTAATGGGATTCAAATTAAAGATAAAAACTGACTCTGATTTTTTTGAATATACTGCATACCCAAGTGAAGAGTTTATTGATACAGTAATTTTTGATGAATCTATTTTTATTATTAATAATAAACTAGAAAATCTTTTTTCATTAAGAAAAATAATCACCGATCAATTCATAAAAACTAAAACAGAATTTGAGAAATTTCAAAAATTAATTCCTAAAAATCCTGAAAATTCATAATTTCCAAATGTTCAATAACAGCATCTCATAATTTTTCTTATGTCTAATTTTTCACAAATGCTAAAGATTAGAGAACCCGAATTACTAGATCGTGAGGATGGTCATTGGTATAAAACAAAATTTGATAAAATCTATCCGTCTATTAGCACTATTTTATCTGCAACATCTTCAGATGACAAACAAAATAGTTTGAAAGCTTGGCGAGAAAATGAGCCTGCACATGAATATATCACTGCTCAAGCTCAAGATATTGGAACTCAATCACATAAAATTATTGAAAACTATCTGAGTAATGTTTTATCATTAGAAGAATTTGACTTGCTTCCAATTGCTCATTTTAATAATTTAAAACCATATTTAGAAAATATTTCAAATGTTATATCTATTGAACAAAGAATGTATTCTGATAAATTAAAAGTAGCAGGTACTAGTGATTTAATTGCAAAATATAATGGCGAAATTTCTATTATTGATTATAAGACAAAAAGAAAACCCCAGATGGATGAATACATGTATGAGTATTATTTACAAACCACCTGTTATGCTCAAATGTTTCAAGAAGTAACTGGCCAAAAAATCAATCAGGTGGTTATTCTAGTTAGTAGTGAAAAAAATACACGTCAAGAATTCATAAAATCATGTGATGATTATATTGAACCAGTAAATGAAAGAATTGAAAAGTACTATCTGAATAGTCTTAATTGACCATATTTGTCAAGATCTGAAAACAAAGGCTTCTATAGTGTCAAAAAAGCAAGAAATGTATGATGAAATATCTCTGTAGAACTTGCAAGAAAAAATGTGATGACATCCCTACACATATGATGAAAGTTCACAATTTCTCGAAAACAATTGTAGAATCTCAACTTAAAGCAAATCCTAATTGCTATAAAAATTCCTTTGAAGTCTTAGAATAGATTCTAATTGAGTTCATTTTAACTACAGTCAAATAGAATTACCTTTATGTAGTATAATTCAAAAATTATTTAGTTTCTATGAAAGTTGCACTAATCTATAACGAAAATGAAATTGATCCTAACGATGTGATCAATGTCTTTGGAATGACAACTAAAGAACATTATAGTAAAAAGGCTGTTGAAAAAGTTGCGCAGGCATTAGAAAAAGGCGGACACACTGTGAAGGTAGTTGAAGGTGATATCCATCTTGCAGATGAATTGCGCGAATTCATGCCAAAAGTAGTTGCAGGGGACACTCCTGGTATGGTTTTCAATATGGCATATGGTATTCAAGGTCAGAATAGATACACTCACGTTCCTGCAATGATGGAAATGTTGGGAATCCCTTACATTGGTTCTGGACCTGCAGGACATGCAATTGTTCAAGATAAAGTTATGACTAAAATTGTATTACAGAAAAATAATATACCTACTCCTGGATTTTGGGTTTTCCGAACCCCTGAGGACAAACATGATGATTTAATTTTTCCAGTTATTGTAAAACCAAAACTTGAGTCCACTTCTATGGGCATGGAAGTGGTTGATAATTGGGATGATCTTAGAGCAGCAGTTAAAGTACAAATTGAAAAATTTCAACAGGATATTCTAGTCGAACAATTTATTTCAGGCAGAGAGTTTGCAGTTGGAGTTTTAGGAAATCATCCAAATGCTGATATTTTACCCATTGTTGAAATTAATTTAGATCATCCTGATCAAATACAAACTATTACTGATAAAAAGAAAAAAGGTGGAGTTGAAAAAACATGTCCTGCAAAATTATCTAAAGAAAAAGCAGAAGAAATGCGTCAAATGTGTTTAAACGCCTTTTCATGTTTAGGGTTAAATGATTACAGCAGAGTAGATTTCCGAATGGATAAAGATGAAAATCTTTACATTCTTGAATTAAACTCTATGGCCAGTCTTGGACAAGGTGGATCATTATTTTATGCTGCCAAAACTGCAGGTTACACATACGAATCCTTAATTAACAAAATTCTTGATGTTGCGGTAATTCGATATTTTGGTTCTACTATTCCACAACATGAATCTGAGGCTGATTTAACCCAACCACTTCGTGTAGTTTCAAGAACTTACTTGAGAGGTCACCTACAAAGTCTAAAAGAAACATTGAGGGATTTTGTCAATCTAAATACTCATGTGTATAATCTTGAGCATGTTAATCAATTAGGGGGAATGCTTTCTAAAAGATTGAAACATCTTGGATTTGAAGAACAATTTCATAGAGAATTGGATGTGGGTGATTTTCATTATTTTACAAACCATGCAGAATCACAAAACGATGTTCTCATAGTTTCCCATCTTGACTCACATTACGGCCCAGATGATTTGATAAGCTATCATGAAGATGATGATAAAATAATTGGTTCTGGTATTGCTGAAAGTAAAGGTGGATTGGTAGTGATGCTAGGGGCATTACATTCACTACGTTTTGCAAAAAAACTTAGAAAAATCAGATGCTCTGTCTTACTTACCACTGATGATAGTTTAGGAGGACGTTATAGTAAGAGACTAGTCAATGAATATTCAAAAAAATCAAAATACGTAATCGGATTAAAATCTGGCAGTAAGGATGGCGGAATCATTACAACTTGTTATGGGAGAAGGGATTATCAAATTAGATTTACTGCAACATCATCTCAGGCTGAATCTGAATCTGACATTCATGGGATTATTCCAGTATTGGCAAAAAAACTACATGCACTAGAAAAACTCTCAAAGAATGAAGATAATTACAAATTAAGAACTACATCTGTTGTTGCCCAAGGTTCTCATGGGCATACTCCAAATTATGCAACATTATCTTTGACATGCAGTTACCAAACTGCAAAACTTGGAGAAACACTTGATGCAAAAATTCAAACAATTATGAAAAAAAGAGAAGAAGGTTCTAAAAAACTAGATGTCGCAATAAACAAAATACAAACTAGGCCTCCAGTACTTGAAGAGCCATCTGATAGCAAATTCTACGAGATGGTTGAAGAACTTGCTAAAAAACATGATATGAAAATCAAAAAACATTGTCAAATCGTCTCTTCTGATATTAGCAATGTTCCAACAGAACTTCCAGCTCTTGATGGATTTGGTCCTCTGGGACACCATTATCGATCAATTAAAGAATATATTCTTCACGATAGTATTTTAGATAGAGCAGCTTTACTGGCTTCAGTTTTATACAAATGCTCTGAGAAGTAATTTCTCATTTGTACTAATGTCAAAAATTAAGAAAATTCTCATACTTGGCGGAGGATTTGGTGGAATTAATGTTTTGAGATTAATTCAAAATAAATTTAAAAATAATCCCAATATCAAAATAAGCATAGTTAGTCAAGATAATTATTTTTTGTATACTCCAATGTTACCTCAGGTTTCTTCTGGATTAATTCATCCAAATGATATTACAGTTCCTATCAGAAAATTATGTAAACAAGCAGAATTCTATCATGCTGCAGTATCATATATTGACATGAAACAAAAATTAGTTACTGTTACTCGTGAATTTGATGGTAAAGTACATGCATTGGAATATGATTATTTGGTTATCACACTTGGTAGCAATACAAACTTTTTTGATAATGAAAATATTGAAAAACATGCTTTTACCATTAAAACAGTTGAGGATGCATTATCAATTAATTTCAATCTAATCAACATGTTAGAAAATGCAGCTCAGACATCTGATTTGGATTTTAAAAAAGAATTGATGACATTCACTGTTGTAGGAGGTGGATTTGCAGGTGTTGAGACAATGGGGGAGATTAATCAACTCATTAGAGACTCTGTAAAAAATTTCTATCCTAGTATTGGTGAGGAAAATATCTCTATGAATTTAATTGCCTCAAAAGATTATATTTTGCCTGAACTTGGCCCCAAACTTGGAAAACTTGCTGGAGACTACTTGAAAAAGGCTGGGGTGAATGTACTTACAAATACTAAAGCTGTAGATGCTGGTGAAGATTTTGTTCAGTTGTCTGACGGAAAAATTATTCCATGTATGACTCTGATTTGGGCTGCAGGTATTGATGTGGAACCTATCGTATCTGAAATAGATTGTGTTCATAAAAAATCAGGCAAGCTAAAAGTGGACAAATACCTAAGAGTTATTGATCATGACCATGTATTTGCATTAGGTGATTGTGCTCTTATTACAAATCCTATTACTGGTCAAGCATATCCTACAACTGCCCAGAACTCAATACATCAAAGTGCAACTGTTGCAAATAATTTATTTGCAGTTGTTTCTGGCAAATCTGATCTTAAAGAGTATTCTTTTAGAAGTAAAGGCATGATGACTACACTAGGTAGAAAAGTTGCAATCGCAGTTTTATTTGGTCGCCCAATAACTGGTTCTTTAGCATGGTTGATTTGGAGAACTTATTATTTATCCAAATTGCCTACTATGGAAAAAAAATACCAAGTTGCAACTAGCTGGTTAGCAGATTTGTTGTTTAAACGGGACCTAACTTTTATCGGTTTGATCAAAAGCAAGTATCTGACAAAAGTAGATATTAAATCGGATATTCGTTCTGTAAAAGATTTTTTTAATGAAGGTTTGACTGGATAATTTTGGTTTTCAAAAATCTTCTCAATTATTTTTTTAGATTGGGTTTAAATAAACAAGAATCAATTAATTGTATGGCAATAATCCATGAAACTGCAGTAATTGGTGACGGAGTAAAAATGGATGATAGTGTTGAAATTGAAAAAGAAGTAAGGGTTGGAAATGATTGTGTTTTCGGCAAAGATGTTTTAATAGAAAAAAAATCTGTCATAGGTAGCAAAGTTACAATTGATGAAGGCTGTGTAATAGAAAAAAAATCTAATATTGGTAATGATTCTGTTTTTGGTAAAAAAGTAGTTGTTGAGAAAAAAACAGTCATAGGTACAGGCGTAAAAATAGGTGATAATGTTGTGATAAAACAAAAAGCAACGATATTAGATGGTGCAACAATTCCAGAGGGTACAATAGTTAATGAAGAAACTACTTTTCCAAAGTAATTGTAATTGCCAATCAAAGTTATTTCAAAAATAACACTTGTAAAAAAATAAACTGTTTTTTATCTGAAAATTTTTAATTTAAAATTATTAATGCTATTTTTTGAAATTGACTTAATCTTCTATGTAGTCAACTAGCATTATAATTAAATAGAAAATTCGTTAAATTTTTACATGGCTGATGTGGATCCAACTGCAATTATTGGTACTGGCATTAAAATGGCAGAGAATACCGTTATTGAAGGAGATGCACATATTGGAAATGATTGTGATTTAGCTCCGAGAGTAGTAATTGAAAAACATGCAATTATAGGAAATAAAGTGAAAATGGGTGAACATTGTGTTGTTGAAAGAAAAGTCATTGTTGGAAATGATTGTGTTTTTGGTAAACATGTTGTAATTGAAGGTGGTGCCACAGTAGGAAATGCAGTAAAGATTGGTGATGATGTTGTACTAGAAAAAGACACTAAAGTTTTAGATGGTGCAGATATTCCAACTGGTACTGTTTTATCTGCAGGCCATACTTTTCCAGATGGAACAACACTAAAGGCAAAGTATTTCAAACACGATAAATAATTCTTAGATTTTTTATATGTGCTTTTTTGTTTGTAAATAGATTACTTTAACAAATCTACATATATTCAGTTAATATGTAGAGAGAAAAAACTAACATAGTTGAAAAAATTATTTAATTTTAATGAAAATAAATTGTTGCTGGCCTGAATGTATAATACTGATTTAATTAATAAAAACTTGAGGGAATACGTTTGAATCTGGAAAAAATTGAATCATCTTTTACTCCAACTGATGATCAAAAATGTTCAAAATCTAAACACGGTATGGTTTCATCTGCATTTCCTGATGCAACAAAAGCAGGAGTTGAAATGCTCAAGAAAGGTGGAAATGCAATTGACGCTGCATGTGCTACTGCAATTGCACTAGGCGTGTGTGAGCCTCAATCCTCTGGTTTGGGAGGTCAGTCACTTGCAATGATTCACATTAATGGGAAAACAATAGCCCTTGATGGTTCTAGTCGTGCTCCTTCACTTGCGCATGCATCATTTTTTGAAAAAAAATCCACTCGATTCATTGGATATAGAGCATCTACTGTTCCCAGCACCCCTGCCGTCATTGGATATCTGAATCAACATTATGGAAAACTAGATTGGGCTACGATAATTGAGCCTTCGATAAGAATTGCAAAGCGAGGATATAGAATAACACAATTACAACATGATATTCAAACAACAAATCTAGAAAAATTCTTTCGTGTAAAATCAAAATCTGGTGCTAAATATTTTCTAAAAGATGGTTTAGTACCATATGATGTGGGGGATTTATTTGTACAAGATGATTTAACTGAACTTCTAAAACACATTAGTGAGCATGGATACCAAACATTCTACCATGGAATGATTGCAAAAAAAATTAATGAAGATATGCGAATAAATGAAGGATTTTTACATGCCGATGATCTTGCATTAATTCCAGAACCCATAGAAAGAAAACCTTTGGTACGATCTTACAGAGGAATTCAAATTGTTACTATGCCTCCTCCAACAGCAGGAAGAACACTTCTTTTAGTATTGATGATGTTGAACAATGTTTCATCAGAATTCCTCCGTAGTAAAAATCCCAATTCTTATCATTTTGTAGCTGAAACTTTTCGGAAAGCATTATCTCACAGATCACAGAGACCTTATGATCCAAACACATATCATCAAACTCGAGATACTACTCATCTTAGTTCTGCATTTGCAAGAACTCTTGCTGGGTCCATTAGAAATATTGTTGATCCTTCTCTTCCATTTGAAGATCCTGCTAAAGATCCTGATGAAACAACACATCTTTCTGTAATGGATGATGAGGGAAACGCAATTGGAATCACACAGTCCATAGAATTATCTTATGGTTCAAAAGCTGCAGCAGAAGGTTTGGGGTTCCTCTATAATAATTACATGTCATGTTATGAATTTAAAAATACTAATCATCCATTCTATTTGAGACCTAATACTTCACCATGGACATCAGTGTGTCCTACAATTGTGAATTATGATAATAAACCTCTAATGATTTTGGGGAGTCCTGGAAGCTCAAGAATTTTTTCAGTAGTTAGTCATTTTCTTTCAAGAATTATTGATGGGAATAATTCCATTGATACTGCTATGCTTAAACCTAGAATTCATTGTTCTCTTAATGGTACTATAAGTATCGAAGAAGGATTTGCTGATGGTGAAGTTGTTCCATATTTGGAAAAACTTGGCTACAAAATTGATCCAAGAGAACGATATTCATTTTTCCTTGGTGCAATTCATGCTGTAATGAAATGTCAAACAAGTGATGAATTTCAGGGTGTTGCAGAAATCCGTAGGGATGGTACTGCAGAAGGAATATGATTTTTTTTGATTGAAAATTCTAAAATTTGATTAATGTGATTCACGAATAAATTCATTTTTGTCATTTACAAAATTCCCACATGTATCACAAAGCCATTGAGTTACGTTTTCATCCTTTATCCATTTTGGAAGTCTTCTATCATTACATGTTTTACAAAATAAGGACATAGTTTCTACTGTTTTATCTCCTATTTGTACCGGCGCTATTATTTAATTTGTGAAATATCTGATTTATTCATTCCAAATTGATTGGGTTTTGAGCCATGCAATCAAATCCTTATACAATCTACTTTTTTGCATGTTTAAAACCCCAATTTCTAAATTCGTTGAAGATTTAACAGTTTTTGTATACTTTTCATAAACTGCAAAAATTATCTTGTCTAGAAACATCTCATTTTGCATCTCTTTTTTTGCCAATTCCTCAGATTCTGTCATGGCAAAACTTGCAAATAAAACCCCGTCAACCCAATATGCGTTTGCAGCCTCTAGTGAGGACATCATTCCAATCAAATCATCAAGATTTAGTTTAATCATATCGCGAACAAAAATTCTATTGTATGGCTTATGTACAAATTCTGTCATGGAATTTCATTTTTTATAGAGTCTAATGAATATTTGGAAATTTTATAACTAGTTTTTACAGAATTATTCTATGAGTAAAAAGCCTGATAGTTCATCTGAGCATGATCTATTTGTTACAGAGTTTCCAAAACAAAATTTTGGAATTGTAGACTATTTACAGGGTAGAGTTCATTTTGCTCTATTAGATCAAATGAAATTAATGCATACCTCTGGTATGTCAAAAACACAAATCAAAGAAAAAATCCTTTCATCTGTAACTGAAATAATTGATAAATTTGAACCTCAAAAAGAATCAAAAAGTTCTTGAATCCATTTTTCCTGATTCTGCCATGGTTATTTTGTGACATTGACAATAACAATTTGTGTGTGGCATGTCATGTTCATTTCTGTATTTGCATTCTTTAGTGTGTTCTATCATGGACATTTTTTTGAATCCTTTAGGCTATGCTTTTGTAGGATCACGGCTTAGAATGTTTAGGATATGTTCTACAATCTGTTTTTGTCCTCCTTGATGAGTATCAGTTCTTACAGAATCTGAACCCATACTGACAAAAATCAAATTATCATCCTCCAAAGGAAAAGTTATTCTCGTAATCTTTTCAAATGCTGCAACTGCATATAGCCCGTTTCCAATTTTTGGACTCAATGCTTTTCGTCCTTTCCATGCATCTGCTGCTCTTTTCAATGATGACTTTGTCTCTTCTTGAGAAAGAAAATTAGTAATCCCCTCTCTGTGATTTGTTGCAAGAATGTTTCCTTCAGTATCTGTTATTATACTATGTCTGATGTTGATGTCTGAATCCATTATTCTCTGTAAGAGATTTTCAAAATTCATGTAAGTTATAATGCAAAATATTACTTAAGTAATTCTGAGAGTATTATTCCTGATTTTTATATTCAAAATAGTCTACAAAAGCCTCATTTAGATTATTTAATAATTTTTTATCTTTAAACCCTGATTTTTTTAATTCGTCCCATGATTTTTCTATCTCTTTTTTTAAAACGTATAATGTTCTTTTATCGTCACAGTGCATATGGAATTTATTCTAATCTCAAATTTATTGGTGTCTTTAAATCACGGATTCTACGGGTATTGGAATTTTCTTTTTAGCAACTTTAATCGCAAACCATCCCATTATTGCACCTGGTATGGACATTATTCCTAAAATCATACCTAATGTTTCAGAAAATTCTGGCAGTAAATCATACCCTGAGGCATCATTAAATATGTAAAATTGAATATATGCCATTCCAATTAACGGCATACTAAAAACAAGAAACACTGAACCAACAAGTGCACCTGCAATATTTTCACCATACTTTTTGATTTTAATTTTATTACAAATTATTGCATCTGCCAGTATGGCAAACAACATTGGCAATACAAACCATGGAAGATACCCCCAAAGAAATTCTGCTGGAATGATATTTGATGTGATGTTCAGTGTAATGAATACAGCGGTAACTAAAGTAGCACTTCCAAATTTTCTCACTGATTTAGCAGAAGCCCAAAAAATTAATGTGCTAAAAAATGGCATTGTAATTGCTGCAATTATTACTGCTAAATATGGATCAGGATCTAAATCTAGTGTATCGCCTGTCGATATTGGCAATGTGAATTGAAAGATAAACCCAATTGTGATGAACCATAAAACACCATATGCAAAAATTAATGCAGGTTTGACAACTTTGAAATTAAACGGAATTAATCTTGCTAATCCTATTACTGTACCAACAGTTTGAATTAAAATTCCAGTAATTAATGTCAAATGTGTGGGGCTAAGTAACCCATCTGTTCCAAACATTTCGTGCCAGAAATAATCTCCAGGACCTGCAGTTATCTGAAATAATCCTCCAATAATCACCAACTTTAATCCTAGTACAAATGATTCGTTTCTCATTTCTTTATTTTTTAGCAATGAAAATACTGCCATTATTGATGAAATCAATCCTATTCCAACTCCTGAATAGAGTACTCCGTGAGGTGGGGTGAAAAATGATTCTGGTTCGCCTAATTGATGGCTGGTAATGTCCCAGCTACCGCCCCATGTCTGTAAAATTGTTCCAAATAATGCAATAATTAGAATGACTATAACGACTCTGTATGACAAATCTATACTTTTCTTAAAAAATTACCTTATGAATTTTATGAATGAAAAATGAGGCTTTAGAAATTCTAAAGTCCTTCATCAGAATTTTCTGATTTCTGTTTACACCAACAGTTAGAACTACATGTGAAATTAACTCCTGGCATTTCAATCGTCTGAAATTAACCAAGAGATTCCAATTACTTCTTCCCATGATGTTTGGTTATTGTTATCTTGCATACTGATAGTATGAGAATTTTATATTTAACACAGATGAATGATTTATCAGTATCAATACTATGTACAATTTAGTAGTGATTCTTTATATCGAAAATAAATTATCTTTAATACCCGACCATAAATGGTGCGATACTCAATTCAATTAAGTTTTGAATCTCACCATTTAATCTTGATTTTGTAAACTGGCAGTTTTTTCATAAAAATACTCTTGTTTTTTTAATTCTTTTTCAGATATTATTCTACATTTTCTCATGGGAACTAGTCTTGAAATTTGCTCATATGTGTTCATATCTCTTACATCTGCAGCATACGCAATTTGGAGAAGTGGTGATTTTTCCTCAATCATTGGTTTTGCTTGCTCATATCCTCCACTTTGTCTCATTCCTGTTCTAAAAAGTCCAACATGTGTATCGCTTTTTGAAATTTGGGGATCTTCATAACAGCATATAGCAAATTCATCATCATCTTTTTCGATGATTGTTAGTCTGGTAAATTTGTCACTCCAATCTTCTACTTCTTTGGCAATTAGTAAAGCCTCTTTTTTATCTTCAAATACTGTTGATACTACTAGTCTGTCTTTTTCATATGCCCATGAAATTCCATAGAAATTTCTGTGCCAATCAATATCAAAAGACATGTTTAATCAATTAAAAAATATCAAATTAATGCTTTCGAATTTCTATTTTGGGTAAATCATTTGTATTAAAATTTGATTGATATTAGATTTTTTCTCCAATATTATTAAAAAAAATTTTGGCTAGCACATTTTTTCGCATTCACATTGTCTACTTGTAAACAAATTTTTGAATGCCTCATACTTTGACTGCCCTATGGATGGTTTCTTCCTCCCAACAATTTTGAATAAATTGATTCCAGTCTCAGCGCTAGTTCCTTTGACTGCCCATGAACCATTTTTCATTAGATATGGTTGTGGGTTTTTCATTGACACTTTTTTTCGTGCCTTGATATCATATGCCTCTATCCCTGACATATCCTTTATTGTGATAATTACTATTACAGATTTAGAGTAAATTTTATCATAGTTTTTAGTTTAAAATTAATTTTTATTCAGGCATAATCATATTTTTTCAAAATAATGTTGAATATAATTAAAGTGACTTTTTTGTACATTCACATTTTTCACGCTTTTCACAAAAGGGACAATTACAATCACAAAAATTATCCCTTAATTGCATGTTGCACAATTTGTATATTCTGAAAAATCCTCTCTCAAACTAATTTTTCTCTCATAACAATTACTTGTTTTTAAAATTGATGAATCTCTTAACTTTATTTCTGAAAATTAGTTTTATTTTTTGATTTTAATTAAACACATGTTTGCAAACTCTCTCAAATTTCTTTTATATCTTGAGACTATTATTATATTGACGACTTCGTGTAGTGGTCTAGGCATGCTATAAACGATCACTATTCCAAGACGTCATTACTCTCGTTTTTTTAATAATGCTTCTTCTGGGGTTTTTTCTTTATTGGTTTCCCAATGCCAGTTATGATGTTTCTTCCAGTGATTATCTAATTCTGCAGTGGTGGGTTCTTTCCCAAGAGGAGTCCCACATAGTTTACATTGTTTCATTTTTAATTCCGGTCTTTTTCTTTTTTGATTTTACTATTGGGTGACATTGTGCTGGAAGATTTTCATCATTGTCCATGGTTACTTTATTACAATGTTGAATTAAATAAAGAGTTTTGATGTACTCTGTTTTATTTTACTTCTTTTTTGAAATGGGTTTTTTCTTTTTCTCTGCACTGAATTTTTCTCTTTTTCGTCTTTTTTCCAAATCCATAATCATGTATGTTTTCCCAGTTTCACACAGTTTCATTTCTCCTGTAAATTCATCATGAATTGATTCTAGTGAACCGCTAGATAGTAATTGACCCACAATGTTCCATGCAGAATCTTCTGAAATTTCAAATTTGTAATGAATTGTTGAAACTTTGGTAAAATATCCATTTCTTGAATTTCTTAAAATAAACTGTTCTATTTTTTCCTCAGTTGTTAGCGAAGGTTCTTTTTTAAATCTTCTAAAAGGCCTTCTCTCAGACAATATTTCTCCCGGTGTTTTCTGGTATTTTAGTAATCATTTGGCACTAATGGTATCCGGATCATTATTCCCTGGTAAATATTTGTCACCTAAACGCTCTTTCATTTTTTCATCAAATTCTTCTTGCAGTCGTGTTAGATAGATTTCAGCTTCTGTTTCATCTTCTGGAATTCCTGTATTGATATCATAATTGAAACCCGTTGCTAAATGATAAAATCCCTCAAAGAATTCTTTGCAGTCGATGACATCTGCATTGGAATCTATTGTCACTACCAAACAACTTTCTTCGACTCTAAAATTAAGGCAAATTTCCTCCTCAATCATAATGTCGGCCATTACTGCCATGATGTATGGTATGTGCTGATTATTCAGTTTGCTTTGACCCTTACCTGCTATCCATAATTCATTACCCTCAATCAAATTATCAAAAGTTCTTACAGTTACATCTCTAATTTCTGAATCAGTAAAAGCTAATTTTGATTTCCATGATTGTTTGTCATATTCCCCTGGTTTGGCATAGGCTAAATCGAATCTTAATTCTTCGTTAATTTGTTCAAATTCCCATATTTGCTTGTTAGTCCACATTGGGGAAAATTCATCAATCAATTCCCTTGTTCTCTGATCCATTGTATGTTTTTCATTTTTCTAATGTTTATTCCTATCTTATCTAGTTAATTCCTGATTTGAGGTATTCTATTGTGCATTCGGCCAATTCTTTGTCGTTGTGCTTTTTTATGTCATGTTTGCAATTTGGGCAATTCCCTGTTTGCTCTTCATCAAATTCTTCTCCTACTTGCTTCATACAACATTCCATTAATTCTGATGTAGAGTGAGATTCCATCAAAAGTTTGCATGTGGGACATTCAGTCAATTGCAAATTTTATCTAAAACTGATTATTAATAAATTATATTTGAATTTTTTAAAGTGTTTTGTATGAATATAATTGATAAATTTAAAAATAAATTAAGATGTACTTGCAATAATGTTGTTTCTTTTGAAATAATTGATAATATTGAATGTGATTGGGGAGATCATATAGTTATCCAATGTCCAAGCTGTCAGGAACTTTTTTGTATTGATAATCAATGTCCTGCGTTTCAAGATGTCACAAAATTAGCAAATATCAACACAGGATTATATTCAAATGATGAACTTGAAACATATCGGTCTCACTCACATCCAAATTGAAATCTTTTAGCCACAGATGACTTGGTAATCAATGTCGTATCGGATTACCAACATCCCAGCATATCTATGGCAATGCCATAAATTTGATAATATCTTTAAAATAAAAAAAGTATGTAAAAATTGATTCAAACCATCAAAAGATTTAATCTTTGGATTCACTGATTTTTCCATCGAAAGCCTTAGGTATTGAATGTCTCTTGCCTAGATATTGAAAGGATTTTTTGTAATTTTAGTAATTATTGCCATAATTGGATATGTATGGTATGCAGATATGTTGCCATTTGATTCTGAAAAAAATTCTGTTAAATTCATCCCCTCAGTTGAAAATATTCAACAAATCTCCAATGTTTTAGTTTCTCAAGAAAATCAAATCATCTATTATTCATACCAAAACATACCTGAAATTCCAGATAAGGAAATTCCAGTGAATGCAGTAAACAAAGCAATTTCATCTTGGGAATCAAATAACCCTCAATTAAAATTCATTAAATCAGAAAACGCCAACATTGAAATCAAGTGGCAAAAATATTCTTCTTCTACCCATACTGGACTTGCAACATGCAATTCTGTTTTATTTGGAATGTTGAGTCATTGTGTATTGAATATTTCAGTTGGATCTGTTGATTGTAACGTAAATTTTATTCAGCATGACGAGAACATGGTTTCCAATATTTTAATGCATGAAATTGGTCATGCATTAAAACTTGGCCACACCAATGAAACAGGTCATTTAATGTATTCATATGAATCTTCTCAAGATTCATTTGATAATATGGGATATGTAATTCCTCCAAGATTTGATGAATTGTATGTTGGTCAAAATCTTTTACTTGAAGAAAAACAAAAAGTGACGACCGAAATTGAGTATCTGGAAAAAAAACTATCTGATGAAAAATTACTTTATGATAAATTTCTTAAAGAATATCAATACTATGAAGATAAATCATTGTCTTCTGATGAATACCTAGATGCCACTGAATTATTTAAAAATCTAACAGATAAAACCGAGCAGATTAATCAAATTATTCAAAAACAGAATATTCTAATTGACAAAGCTAATTCAATTGTAAATCAATTAGGCTGTAATCCCAACTTTGAAATTTCACAATAATTATCCAAATAATAAAATAAATCCCACTGCCAAGGCCGCTACTGATATCCCCATAGTTATGTAAAACTTGGTATTCATAGATTATGCAGAATTCTTCTAAAATTAATAGATTCGTCATTAAACTAAGTTCAAATTTAGAAGATGAAAGCAAGCAAGTTTGAAATCCTTTTGCATCGACTCTTTGAGAGTTACGGTTGGATTCCAAACAAGCAATCATCTTGCTTTCATTATTTCTATTGATTTCAATATTCAAAAATTCTTAAAATAAAACATGTCTTGAATTTTGATCAAAATGGGTTGAAAAAATGATCCAATTCTCATTTTTTGGCAAATTGAGCCTAATTTGAGATGTTCAAACTGCACACACAGTTTCTTTTAGACTTCTACTCTTATTGTATATTGAGTCATCCGTTTGGCGGTATTCCTACGTTTGCCTTAACCGACCATACCCCTAGAATTCGTTTGCCGTCAAACATTTTTCTTTTACAATAAATTTTTCTGCCATGATTGTAATCTATAATTTGTTGATCATCAAGTGCAAAGGGGTAATTATACATCAAAAATCTGAAACTTGTGAGTTTATTCATGCAGGAAATTGGGGTGATTCAGAATTAATAGAGCATCAAAAATTTCACAAATCTTTAGAGAATGCTGATTATAATTGGCTAGGTTTCGATGCCTCACATCCATTTGGAAAATTCAGTGGGCGTGATGGAAAGCGAATTTGATTCTCATTATGATGTAATTCATATAATTGTGTATGATTAGTGAAAACCTCAATAATTTTATCCTCCAATAAATGACGTATCTTATGAGTGAAAATGATGTAATTGTTTGGACAAAACAGGCATTTCTTAAATGGTCTGATTTTAAAGCTGAATCTAATCCTGCAACATATGAGGATTCTCACAGTGTAATAAAATATCGATTTACATGGACAATAAATTCTGAAAAAATAAATGATGAAATTTTATTTATTATTGAAAATATTCATCTTACAGTTGAATTCTTTCCGCATTTATCTTGGTTTAGGATTTCACAAGACACGGATAATTTACTAAAACATGAACAGGGCCATTTTGATCTGGCAGAATTGGTTAAACGTGAGAATGAGAATATTTTACAAAATACATTTTATGATAAACGATTTCCCACTAGAGGTCAAAACGAAGACCAGCAAAAACAATTTGCAAAAGAAGATTCTGGTAGAATGATTGCAGAAAAAATTGAAGAGTTAGAACATCTTTTAGATAAACGACGTGAAGAATATGATTCTGAAACAGAGTTTGGGCAAAATCTTGTTAAACAATCAGAATATAATTCAATGTTTACAAAGCTAAGATAATTAAATTTTGTAAACTGGATATATTTCTAAAATTGTATTTATAGTAATTCTAAGATTGTTTCTCAATAATTTTGCTTTCTGGGATGGAATTGATGTAATTCACCAAACTTCTATAGTACTTTAAATGAAAATCCAAGTCTCTAATTTCGGTTTGTTTTAGGTCTTCAAGTTCAGGACCAAAATCTCGGGTGTCTTTTTGAATGTGGTTTAATGTGTTCTCATTAACTTCAATCATGTGAAATAAACTATGGAGTACTTCTCTTTTTGTAAGTGTTCTGTCGCATGATTTTTGCAATATTCTTTCAACCCAATCCATATTGAATTAAATTAAAATTATTATATCTGCTCCTGAATTGGATAAATTCTGACCTTTACTCTACTTTTTTTACTTTAGCCTTGATGTTGTTTTTCGTCGGCTTTCTTTTTTCTATTCATGATTTCTTTATTTCGCTCAATATCTGAATGAACTTCTACGTGTTCGTAAAGCTGTTCTTTTGATTCAAATAATTGCTCGCAATAATAACACTGGTGCATCCCCATATTATGGTGATCTTAAATTAATAATTTACTCTAAATCCCCCTCATAGTTGATTATTTTTCATGATTTTGAGGTGTATTGATAATGATAAAATTATCTTATGGAGTTTCTAATTGAATCTCAGAATTACATGAGGGTAATTTACCTGTCTCATTTTTGAATTCTTCAATTAATTTTAATTGGAATTCTTTGGGATTTTCTGCAAACACTCTTTGATATGATTGGGTTTTTTGTTTACATTCATTTCCATCAAATTCAGTATCTACATATTTTGTAAATGTCTTTTCGAGATTATCTGTCTCACCAATGTATATTGGCTCTTTGTTTCTATTATAGAGAACATAGACTCCAGCATTTGGTTTTACAAATTTAGCACTTTCAAGCCAAACTCTCATTTTGTCATCCAATAATTCCATATTGTAAGTTAGTTGTACTAGATATTAAACTAGATTACTGCATGATATCAATAGAACCTTCATGCTTTTAATATTGAGAAAAATTAGATTTGATCCTGTCTCTTTTAGAAAAATTTCCCACTCAATTTACCCCTCGTCATATTCAAAAGGAGATCATTTCTAAAATCGAAGAGAGTCTAAAATCAGGTTATAAAAAAATTATTTTGTGCGCACCAACTGGAGTTGGAAAATCCCTTGTAGGAGCTACTGTTTCAAGTTATTTTGATAGTTCTTTTACAGTAACTGCATCAAAACATCTACAAGATCAATATATCAAAGATATTCCATTTTTAAAACCTGTTAAAGGTAAACAAAATTTCCCATGTCTCAAATTAATGGATACAGAAAAAGTTGATAATGATCGACGAGCAATGCGATGGGGTCTGACCTGCGATAAAGGAGTATGCCAGGAGAGAATTAACAAAAATGGTAAAGAAATCTTTGAGGTTTGTAAATTCAAGCCAACAATAAAACAAGTTGAAGAAAAAACTCAGGATACATTATCGTGTCATTATTACATGCAAAA
The DNA here is from genome assembly GCF_054095825.1 of Candidatus Nitrosopumilus sp. bin_68KS. Taxonomy (NCBI): domain Archaea; kingdom Thermoproteati; phylum Nitrososphaerota; class Nitrososphaeria; order Nitrosopumilales; family Nitrosopumilaceae; genus Nitrosopumilus; species Candidatus Nitrosopumilus sp. bin_68KS. The sequence goes on along the minus strand of NZ_JBSWSP010000009.1, from coordinate 165,494 downwards.
ATATGATGCACTAACGTCAAATCATTCTCTTTGGAATTATCATGCATTTTTTACAATTATGAAATTTAACAAAAAACTTTTTGAGGATTACCTTGATAGAAAGGTAACTGTTTTTGATGAGGCACACAAAATTGAGGATCAAATTATTCAGTTTGTAGGATTTGATATTTTCAGTGGCCAAGTGGATGAATGTAATCTAAATTCTGAAAAGTATGATTTTACAGATTTAGATTCTGTCATAAAATTAACTGACGATATGGCATATTCTTATGCAAAGAAAATCAAAGATATCCAAGAAAGTTCGGCATTTCAAAAAGAGCCAGATTTTGAATTGATCAGTGGGCTTGAAAGACGGTATAATCGTTCTGCACAAGCTAAAATCGACATCATGACTGATAAAGAAAATTTTGTTGTAAATGATCCAGTTAAAGATTTCAATGGAAATTTCAGAACTATTTCTGTAAGGCCAATTGATGTTTCAAAATTTGCTAACGAATTTTTTGAAACTGAATATCAGTTATTCATGTCTGCCACAATTGATAAATCAAGTTTTTGTGAAAATATGGGATTGGAAAAAGATGATGTTGCATTTGTTGATACAGAAAAATCGCCATTCCCAATTGAAAATAGGACAATTGATTTGCTAAATATTCGTAGATTGAGTTATGGCTCTACTACGGAGGATGAACTTGAGGTAATCAAAACTATTGACAGAATTTTAGATGAACATTCAAACGAACGTGGATTAATTCTGACATCTTCTATTCCTAGATGTCAAAAAATTCTTCAATCACTGTCTCCAAAAAATGCATCTAGAATTAGAATCTGTCATAGTAAAAATAAAGAAGGGAAATCCCAAGATGATGTTATTTCCGAACATGCCTCTGATCCTACAGGTGTTTTATTGTCCTCATCTCTTTGGGAGGGTGTTGACCTAAAAGATGACCTGTCACGATTTCAAATAATTGCAAAGGTCCCATATCCAAATTATACTGAAAAAAGAACTCGTGCAAAGATGAATAAATTCCCATTGTGGTATACTGCCCAAACACTAACAAAGATTTTACAAGGATTTGGTCGTTCTATTAGAAGTGATGGTGACTGGGCAAAAACATACGTTTTGGACACTGCAGTAAATAATGTACTTTTCAAAGGCCAACAAATGATTCCAAAGGCCTATTACGATGTCTTAGGTATTGAAAACCAGTAACAGTTAATTATATTCTGTACAATAATTTTAAATTCACAAGTATTTGAGAAAATTCATGGATGGTGCTGATATAGCAAAACGTGATCATCAGCGAAATAAATCTGAAATTGTAAAATTAGTAAAAGAAATGTTTGAATTAAAAAAATGGGGCGATGAAGGGTATAAGAAAAAACTACACGATTTAGTTGTTAAAGATGAAGAATTAGTTCAAGATGTCATTAGAAAGATAAGATTGGAAAAAGGCTTGGAATAAGATTTTTTTCACATAAAATAATCATACATAAATTATTTACAAAAATAACCTGTAGTAGACAACAGTAATTTTATAGCATAATGTTATTTTTCTTTCCTGTTATCTCTAAGAATCATCAATGATCTAGATCTATAAAGCTTATGGACAAATTGTTCATCTAAGGATTTGCAGTAGTTATTGCGCCTTGAGCTGCTGAGCCTACAAGTGTCGCATACTTTGCTAGTGCACCATGAGTATAGTTTGGTGCAGGTTTTAACCACTGTTTTCTTCTAACCTCTATCTCTTCTTCTGACACATGAAGATCAATAATGTTAGTTTCTGTATCTATTGTAATTTCATCATCATCTTTTACTAGAGCTATTGGTCCGCCAACATATGCTTCTGGCGCAACATGTCCTACCATGAATCCTCGTGTACCTCCTGAAAATCTTCCATCGGTTACCATTGCAACTTTTTTACCTAGTCCTTGTCCTACTAATGCTGCTGTTGTTGCTAACATCTCTCTCATCCCTGGACCTCCTTTTGGACCTTCATATCTGATTACCACTACATGTCCCTCGTCTATCTCTCCTTTTGAAACTGCATCAAAAGCATATTCTTCTCTATTAAATACGCGTGCCTTTCCGGTAAATTTAGTCATCTCTACTCCTGCAGTTTTGATTACTGCTCCTTCTGGAGCTAAACTTCCTTTGAGAATTACTGCTGTACCAACTTGATGAATTGGGTTTTCAACTGATCTTACTATGTGTTGTTCTGTGTCTGGCATCTTAATTGCGTTGAGATTTTCTTTGATTGTTTTTCCTGTAACTGTCATGCAGTTTTCATTTAACAATCCTTTGTCAAGAAGTTTTTTTAATACAAAAGGAATTCCACCAATTTTATCTAATGAATTCATGACATAATTCCCTCCAGGTTTCATATCTGCTAAATGCGGAGTTTTCTTTCTTATTCTTTCAAAATCATCGTATGTTAAATCAATGTTAACTTCATTTGCAAGTGCAAGTAAATGTAAAATTCCATTTGTTGATCCTCCTACAGAGTTTAACATAGTAATTGCATTCTCAAATGCTTCAAAACTCAAAATTTCTTTTGGTCTAATATTCATCTCTAACAATTTTGCACATGCAAATCCTGTATCGTATACCATTTTGTCTCTTCTATCATCTTCTGCAGGTGGACTAGCGCTTCCTGGCAGTGCAAGCCCTATTGCTTCAGAAATTGATGCCATTGTGTTTGCAGTGAACATTCCTCCACAAGAACCAGAATTTGGACATGCTGTATTTTCAATATTTTTTAGAGATTCTAGTGATAATTGACCCGAATCATATGCTCCAACTGCTTCATACACATCAACTATTGTTAATTCTTGCCCATCTAGCATTCCTGGCATGATGGTTCCACCATAAACGAATACGGATGGTACATTTAGCCTGGCCATTGCCATCATGGTGCCGGGTAAACTTTTGTCACATCCTGCAATCCCAACAAGTGCATCATACTGATGTGCTCTAACCATTAATTCAATTGAATCTGCAATAACTTCGCGAGAAACTAATGATGACTTCATTCCTTCATGACCCATTGCTATTCCATCACTTACTGCAATGGTTGAAAATTCTCTAGGTGTTGCACCTGCATCTGACACCCCTTCTTTAGCTTTGAGAGCTAATCTTGGAAGATGAATGTTGCATGGTGTTGCTTCGTTTCCAGTATGGCAAACGCCGATAAATTGTTTAGATAAATCATCGTCATTTAGTCCCATAGCTTTGTACATTGCTCTTTGTGGTGCACGAGATGTACCTTCTACTACGTTTTTACTAGAAATCTCCAAGTTGTGTAAATTCTAAATTGGTATAATTTAGACTTTATTGAGATTATTGATTGAGAATTTTTCATTGAGTTTAAATTGTAAACGTATTTGAGAAAATTATGGAACAAAAAGCTCTAGAATGCCCTGTTTGTAAAAGTAACAAAGCAACAATTGCTGGAGAAAATGTAAAATTGAGTGGACGATTTGAAGACAAAGAATTTCTTACAACCGAACTAACTGTTTTACGCTGCACAAAATGTGGGTATTACATGTTCTTTGATAAAATGGCTCAATTCACAACAAAAGAAGAGTCTGAAAGGTCTACTTGACTAATTCTCTATTTTCTAATTTTAACAATAATGCATCTATTTCTTCAGGAGTTTCTCCACCATATGCAATTAGAATTTTATCATCTTCTTGAATTTCAAGTTCTCGGATATCTGGTAATTGTTCTCCGTTGACATAAAATACAAGTTTGTAATCCTCATTTGTACAGAAACTTCGCCCATCTTGGAAAACAAAGCATTGATCATCTAGTCCTAATGATAATGTTTCAAAGAGATATCCTAAAGTGACCCCTGTTGCATGCTTGTGAACTGTTGTACCATCTCTTCCTTCAAAATGAATCCAACTTGATTTAATTTGATAAGCTGGTGCTGAAAAATCAAATTCGTCACCAAAAATTGAAACTAGAATTCCTGCGTGTGCATGCTCACTGCCTAATGCGCCTGCGTTTTCAGGTCCTCCTGGTACATTGTCTGTCATATTGACAAATATCCATCCTGCATATCCTACAATCACTACAATTACAGCTAATACTCCTACTGCAATGAGATTTTGTTTTCTTTTTTCTGCTGAATGTCTTGTAGCATAATTATCACGTTTTTGTTCACGCTCTCTTCTTTCTTTTCGACCCATAGGATGTTTTGCGTTTGAAATTTGCCCTAATTAACCATTCGATAAAAACAATAAATAAAATCAGAAAACGCTGATCAATATGGGTTGTATTTTTTGTGAAATCTTGGATGGAAAAAGAGACGGCCATTTACTCTATGAAGATAAATATCATATTTCATTTTTAGATAAATATCCAATTGATGTAGGTCATAGCCTGATCATTCCTAGAGAACATCATGAACGAATCACCGATATGAACTCTGAAGATGTTGGAAAAATTTTTTCACTTGTACCAAAAATTGCCAATGCAATTTTAAAAGCAACAGGTGCTGATGCATTTAGTCTTGGTCAAAATAACGGTAGAGCTGCAAAACAAATTATTCCTCATGTCCACATACACATAATTCCGAGATATAACAGCAAGGGAACCATATGGACTAAAAGACAAATTTCAACTGATGATGAACTTATTGAACTTTCAAAAAATATTCGTAGTTTTATTACTTAACCGTGACCTGGATTATATCTCAAAATAGCGCCAATCTTTCCTAAACTTGCAAGCATATTGCCGTGTTCTGCACTTCCTGAAATCACTTCTAACTGAGATCCTGTTTTTGCAGCTAATAGTTCTAGATAATCTACAATATCTTGTTCATTTACTTCAACTTCCATCGAATTACATCCTGGGCAAGGACTATTTGCAAATTCTGTTTTTTTAGGAATAACTAGTGGTCTTTCTACAATTTCTTCTTGGAAATGCTTACATCTTTTACATTTACCTTCTACACGATGTAAATTTGTATTGTCTGTAATTAACACAACTTTAACAACATTATTTTTTAGAAATTCAATCACTTCTTGTAATCCATATGATCCTTTTCCAGAATTTGTATTTATTTCTCTAAACAAATCTTCGACAAATTTTTTCTCTTCTACCATTCTAAAATCACCTAGAATGTCTGATGATTTTGCAAAAGCTTCTCTGATTCCCTCTGCACCTGAATATGACGCATCAATTGTGTTGATGATCATATTTTGTAATCTGTATTCTAGATAACTACCATTGATAAAATCTTCTTTTGTTGGTCCTGGGCCTGAAATAACTAGTCCTTTGATTGGATAAATATCGATGAAATATTCTCTTGTAGTTTCTGCAACTCTGTTAAAATAATATGTTAATTCCATCTCTCTGAGTTTTTGGAATCTTTTTGCTGATTGCCCTCCTTGTCTATGTTTTCCTGCAACACCTGAACCTGTTTGTGCTAAAACTTCAATTTTGTCTCCATGTAACAATCCCCACCCTGCATCTTTTGCATCAATTGCTAGAAAGCCAATCAAATTATCGTCTTTTAGCATATCCTTTAGAATATCTACATGAAAATGATCATCACATCTATACAAATACTGATTTAGATCTTTTGGTGGTTCAATCTCCCATACTGTTACCACCTCACTTCCTAATGGACCTCCGCCTTCAGGTGGCAATGCTCCACAAAAAACAACAAGACCTTTCTCGGGTGTTTTTTTGTACATTTTTAATCTCTGTACAACTTTTCCTAACGAATCAACCACATGTGATCTTGTAAGATCTGATTTTATGTTATCTGCAGTTCCTTGTTCTTGTTGAAGGGAGCCGATGATTTCGTGAAGTTGTTTTCCTTTTGGGATGTATACTGTAATTAGTTCAGTTCCCCGTCCTGATTTTTGAGATAATTCTTCTAGTGTTTTTCTAATTTTGTAGAGTTTGACTGAGTCTTGTTTTTCTACATCTATTTTCTTCATTCGTGCTTACTCCAGATCATGCGAATATTAATTTTGATTGAATTCATTATAATTTTTTTCCAGATTATAATTCATCAAATGTTTTTAGAAACACTTCGAGTGGTTGATTCCCTCTAATTTTGATTATTTTTTGATCATTGAAGACTAAAAATGAGGGTGTAGCATCAATTCCTATTTCTTTGCCAAATTCATGCAGAGTGATGACTTTGTTTTGGTATTTTTTATCATCTAGGCATTTGTTAAATTCTTTAATATCTAAATTGGTGGAAACTGCAAATTTCTCTAGAGATTCTCTTGTAATCCATCCTGTTCTTTCACCTCCCCAATTTTTGTATAACTCATCGTGGTATTCCCAATATTTTTCTTGATCATTTGCACAATACGCAGCTTCTGCAGCTAATAATGAATCAGGACCATTGAGAGGGAAATCTTTGAAGACTAGTTTTACTTTACCAGTTTTAATAAAATCTTCATAAATTATATCTAAAGTATTTTCGTGAAATTTGTAACAGAATGTGCATTGATAATCTCCCCATTCTAAAATTGTAATTGGCGCATTAGATTCACCTAAAATTGGTGAACCGTTATTGATTAATTTAGTAGTTGTAAGTAATTTTGAATCATTTTCAGTTTCAGGAAAAAACACCATAAACATTCCTGTAATAATTCCTATGATTACGGGGATTGTTAATAGGTATATTTTTGCCATATTTTGAGAAAAATTGTTACAACTAAATATCTTCGCTAATTTGTAGCCAAAGTCCACAATGCAGAATTCTTTGCTGAAATTTCTGCAACAAAAGGATCATCTGATGATGAAATAATTATCACATCTCCTTCTTCGGGAGCCAAATTTTTTAAAATGTATTTTTTTGTCTTTTCATCTTCTCTGAAACAATCTTTGCTGTCTCCAGGAAACACAAATCTGTTTTCTTTAAACAGAATTGTTGTACAACCTGAAGACCCATACAAAATAGCATAATCCCTTTGTTCCAATCCTGAGTTAATTGAAAAATCATAATTTTTTAGAATAATTGCATGGTTATTTTTTCCTGTTACAACTCCGCATTTTTTAATTTTACATTCATTTTGAATAACATCGTGAATTTGTTTTGATATCTTTTTACCTTTTTCTGTAAGGAAACTTCCTGATTTTGTAGTTTCTATAATTTTTGCCTCTTTTAGATGTGAAATCAAAGTTTTGACTGCGCCTTCTCCTAAATGGATCTCTTTTCCAAATGTTGCTCTACTAACAAATTTCTCTTTTGATAATAATTGAAGTGCTTTGAAAACATGGGGGATGCTAAATGTTAAGACTTTACTGGATCCTTTCCTTGACACAATATTTTGTAAAATTTGAATGGTTTTTTTCAGATCTTTTCTGATAAGTTGCGGTTCTAAATCTTTTATAAATTGGATAAATTATCCAAGTGCTTAAATATATTCAGATATTGCTTTCAATCATGTCTGAATTAAGACAAATTAATGTGTCTAAGACTGGTGTTTCAAAACTAGCAATAGTAGCACTAGCTATAATCTTTGCAGCAGGATTGTTTGTTGTGGGATTTGATCAAGGACATATCTTTAGTTTAGTTTATGGAGAACAAGCATTCACTGATCTCTATATCCATGAACTCACTCATGATATGAGACATGCTGCAGGCTTCCCCTGTCACTAGGAGTTCTTTTTCATGAAAACATTTCTTTTTATTATTGTTGTGTTAATATCTGGGGCTTTTGCAGGACTTATCCATGGCGCTGTTAATTTTGCAATTGTAGAGCCATATCTTGATCAAGCAATTGGTATTGAAAATCAAAATCTGTTTGACTCAGGTGAAGAAGAAGATGCCCCTGAATTCTGGGTAGAGTATGAAGGATATAGAATTTGGCAAAAAAGTGGACAAATACTTGCAGGTGTTATTCTGGGAACGTCTGTAGGTGCATTATTTGGAATTGTTTTTGCATTATCTAGACATTCATTACCTGGAAATAATGATGTCAAAAAGACTCTTGTACTTGCAGGTGTTATGTGGTTAACTCTTTACATTATACCATTTCTCAAATATCCTGCAAACCCTCCTACTGTGGGAGATGGGGAAACTGTGGTGTTACGAGCAATTCTATATCTTTCATTTATTGCAATATCTGGATTTGGTGCAGTTGCTTTTTACAAATTATCGAAGAAATTTCAAAACAAGAAAAAACTTGTATCTTTAGTTGGTTATGCCGTTTTCATATCTGTAGTATTTTTGGTAATGCCCGAAAACCCTGATGAGATAACTGCTCCTATGAATTTAGTAAATGAATTCAGATTGATGTCTGTTTTGGGCGTCACATCATTTTGGGTATCAGTAGGCTTGATTTTGGGGTTGTTTTGGAATAAATTTGAATCTCATAAAGAGACCACCCCACATTATAACTAATTATTCTAATTCTTTAGAATGAGAATCTTATCATCTCGTTTAAATATCCCAAAGTATTTTTGGGTATTTGCATGTCAAGAAGAATTACTTTACCTCAATTAAAAAAATATGATATAACTCAAAAAGTAATAGAAGCATTAGCTGATTCTGAATCTCGAGCAATCTTATTCTCAATAATTAAAAAAGGTAATACTGCCGCTGAACTTTCAGTCAAACTAAAAATTCCTCTCAGCTCAGTTTATAAAAAATTAGGAGATCTTGAAGAACTCACATTAATTGAAGTTGAAAAATGGTTGCTATCTGATAAGGGAAGAAAATACAAGGTATATCGTAGTAGAATCAGTAAAGCAGATATTTCCATTAGAAAACCTGAACCTACTCTGACGTTGGTATCGAATTGATGTGATTTAATGTCAAAATCTAACATTATTCAATTATCTGAGTTTGATATAACCCAAAAAATCATTGAATCTCTAACAAATGTGTGTACTAGAGCTGTTTTGTTTTCAGTAAAAAACAAATCAAAGGATGCAACGCAGATTGCAGATGAATTAAAAATATCTCTTTCAACAGTTTACAAAACACTATCTGTCTTAGAGGATCTTGCATTAGCCGAAGTGGACAAGTACGTCATTTCTCCTGAAGGCAAAAAAATAAAATTATACCGTAGTAGAATAGGTAAAGTTGAAATCACATTGGATAATTTGGAGCCAAGTTTGAATTTATACCCAAATACTGAAAACCCTAAATCTAATTTATAATAAAATCATGCTTAACATTCTCATTCTATAGATTTGGAATGAAAATATGGAATGAAAACCTACTTTAAATAACTTAGCTTATCCTAAGATTTTTGTAAATCATGAAACGACACATCACAATAACATTGATTGCTATTGTTGTAGCAATCGGTGTTGTATCTGTCCCCTTGGCCCAAAACGTTCAAGCAGAAACTTTAGTTCCAGAATGGATTAAATCAAATGCTGGTTGGTGGGCTGATGGTACCGTAGATGATGCAACTTTCCTAAATGGGATAAAATTCCTAGTTGAAAGCGGTGTCATTGACGTTTCATCTGAATCAAATAGCGTTGACGTTGATACTCTGACCATTGGTTTTATTCCAGTTGAAAAAGCTGATGAATTAACATCAAAGGCACAAGCACTAGAAAAATTTCTAGAGGGAAAACTGGGTATTGACGTTGAAGTAATAGTTCCAACAAATTATGAAACAATTATTGAAGGAATGAGATTTGGTCATATTGATGCTGCCTTTATGGATACAGGTCCTGGTTGGATTACCCATCAAAGAACCGGCGCAGAAGCTGTATTGGCTGAACTTGTTGCAGGTAAAGTAAATTATCAGGCAACTGTTTGGGCTTTGGCAGATAATGACTCCATTCATTCATTAGAAGATACAGTAGGTAAACGTGTAGCATTTACCAGTATTACTGGCTCATCTGGTTTTGTGAGACCTATGGGAACTCTAGTTACTGATGGTCACATTACAATTGAGGGTGATGATATAGTTGCTTTAGAATCTGCACTTGCAAACAACTTTGAAAGTTATACGTTTGCAGGAGGTTACAAGGCTGCATTACAATTACTCCTTAATGGAAATGTGGATGTCGCATTTGGATCAGATATTGCTCCACAAAAATATCTTGAATTAGAAGATCAAGTAAAATTACGTCCAGTTACTACAATAGGACCTGTACCATCACATGTCTTTATGGTGAGTTCTGATATGTCAGAATCCACCAAAGATGCACTTGTTGATGCACTAGTTGAACTCAATTATGATGAGAATAACTATATTTTGAAGGACTTGTATGGCGCTGAAGCATTAGTTCCAACTACCACTACTATGCATATCGGTGAGTTTGGAACCTATATTGATTCATTGACAGGTCTTGATCAACTCATTCTGGATAAATCCAATTTTGACAAGAGCAAATAAAAACTGGTCATCTTGAAATGAAACAAATTCAGATGATCAAAAATCCCTCTTTTTCATTAATTTCTACGAATAAAATTATTCAAATGAATGATGTCTCTACATCTTATGATTCTAAAAATTTTGCACTTGAGAAAATTAACTTATCTATTGATAGAGGGACAAATTATTCGATTGTAGGCCAATCAGGCTCTGGAAAATCTACATTACTCAAATTAATGAATGGTATGATGATTCCAAGCAAAGGCACTATCAAAATTGATTATGTATCACCTGATATCAATAATAAAAAATTTAAAAAAATGATGCATACTATAGGTTATATTCCTCAGAGCCTAGGATTGGTAAAAAATAGTACAGTTCTTGAAAATATTTTGCTTGGTGCACTACCACGATTAAATAAAATTCAATCATTGTTGAATAAATTTCCTGAACATGAAATTAAAGAGGCAATGAAAATTATTACTCAAGTCGGATTAACAGGGAAGGAAAATCGCAAAGCATACATGTTAAGTGGCGGTGAAAAAAGACGTGTAGCAATTGCTAGAGCACTGATGCAAAAACCAACTATCTTGTTAGCTGATGAAATTGTTTCAGAATTAGATCATGTAACTTCACGTGAGATTATGGATTTGATTACTGAAGCTCAAAAAAGAATGAATCTTACAGCAATTATGGTACATCATGATATACAACTTGCATTAGAATATGCAAATAGAGTTGCTGTGATTAAGGAAGGACAAAAAATTTTAGAAATTGGTGTTGAAGGTGACACTATTGTTGATTTTCAAACAGGTGATATGAACAATGATGAAATTATGGAGATGTATGCTGATGACTCCAAAAAATAATATCATTATTGGAATAATTGTTGCGTTACTAGTTGTTGCGTCATATAATGTAGATGCAAATCCAATTGAGTTTGTGGACGGATTGCCTAATCTTGCCATAGTTGTAGATGAAATGCTTCAAGTTGAGCCAAAGTATATCCCTACTGCACTTTGGGCAATGTTTGAAACAATTCAGATGGCGTTTATTGGAACTGTTGTGGGTGTTGCAATTGCATTGCCTCTTAGTATGTTGGCTGCACGAAATTTAAACAGCAAGTATGTCTATGCACCAACACGAGCATTGTTGGCAGCCACTAGAACATTTCCATCTATACTTTGGGCACTATTGTTTGTGATCATGGTTGGATTGGGTCCATTTGCAGGTGTTTTAGCTATAATCATGTACACAATTGGATTTATTGCAAAATTACAATATGAGGTAATTGAGACTATAGATTCGGATCCCATGGATGCAATTAATTCTATAGGTGTTTCAAAATTTCAATTGATTCGAAATGTCGTCATACCTGAATCTGCATCTCATCTTCTTAGTCAAATACTATACATGTTTGATTACAATGTTCGTCAAACAAGCATATTGGGACTTGTGGGAGCTGGCGGTATAGGATTTTACATTATCAATTATATCAAATTCTTTGAGTATGGAAAAGCTGCAATCTTTATGATTGTTGTATTAGTAACAGTGTTAATCATAGATTGGGTTAGTGTGAAGATTCGAGACAAATACATCATAAAATCTCAGCACGGTATGGAAGTTTCCGCAAAATAATTTCTATGTGGTAATTTTTTCTAATTGATTTGTTTCTGCTGCAATCTTCACCTCTCTTGCAATTCTTTTCCCCATACTCATTGATTCATTAAACAAAAGTGAATAGTAGGGTGATCCATCCATGTAGATATTTGTGCCAGCTACAATTCTTGCTGAAAATTCAAAAGATGTAAATTTTGCATTTTCGTCATAAACACCTTCTATACAAAATGGGCCATTCATTCCAGGAGATACCATTCTTCTTGATGCTTCTACAAAGTTTTCTCCCATATTGTAGACTTCTTCTAAAAGGGATTCTCTTAAAACAAGTGGGCTGTTTCCAATTACATTAAAGGATGGGACTTTGGTTGATTTTAGTTGTTGTTCTGAAGGAATTCTGGCAAGACCTTCTATATCTGATTCGTGTCTTTGATCAACTCCAAAAAATTCTAATTCATCTTTTAATGGAGAATAAAAAAATTGCAAATATGCTAAAACACCTGCCGCATATTCCTGGATGTATAATGTTTCATCTTTTGAAATAATGCCATCTGCAATCAATTGATTTCTTTTTGTATTGTAATCTTCCTCATTTGCAGCCATAAAGTATCCTTTACCCCCTGCAGCACCTTGTCTTTTGACGATAACTAATTTTTTAATATCCTGAGGCTCTGTGACTGGTTTTGGAACTGGAAGTTTTGCCTCTCTCATTAGTTTTTCTTTCATCTCCCTATCGGACTCCCATCGTAGAATCCATTTGTTTCCAAATATGGGGGTCTTGATGGATTCAATCTCCTCTGAACTCATTTGAGCAATTAATGTACCGTGAGGAATTAACACAGCTTGATTTTCTTCTAAAATGGATTGACATTTTTGTTCTAAAATTTCTTTAAAAGAGTCTACTAGAATTAATTCATCGATAAATGGAAATCTTCGATAAAGTTTTTCACGTTTCTTTTCACACACTAAAATAGTTTTAAGCCCTTCATCTTTAGCACCTTTTAGTACCTGTAATGCACAATGAGATCCTAGTGTTGCTATGGCTACCAACGATGTAATTGATTAGATTTTGTACCTTATGAACTATGTGCGGATGATACGTATTGAAATACTTCGTCAATCAACTCAATATTCAATTCTTGTTTGATATCTGCTGGGACTACTTTTAAAATAAAATCATACATGGTGGTATTTTTGGGCAGACTGTTCCTTTCTTGTAAAAGTGAAAATACGGCTATGCTATTTGAGATAATTGCTATCATTTTTTCTTTATCATTCAAAGACATAACCTTCTAAGAAAATATTGGTAATTTAATGTAAATCTAATTTAAAAGAAATTATATGATTACTTTGAATATTATGGTATTGTAAAGTGCTTGGGTTATTCCTGAATTTTCGTTTAAGAATTCTAGTTCAATATTATGCCCTTCTCCCTCTTCTACAGGTTGCTGCATTGCGTGATATCCGACATACACTGCAGTAACAATAAACATGGCAATAACGAGTCCCATTAGGATATTCATCTTATTTTGATGTGGAATTCCTGTTGGCTATAAGCATTATGAAAATTATTCATTCTTACGTGTAAAAATTAATTACACCATAAAATATGCAATAAAGTAAATTATGATAGAAACTGAATTAGGAAATTTACGTAGATCACATTACTCTGATGAAATTGCCTCTTCAATGGATGGAAAGCAGGTTACAGTTATGGGATGGGTTTTGACTGTACGAGGGCATGGAAATATCAGTTTTGCAACGATTCGTGACAAAAATGGAGAAATTTCAGTAGTAGCTAAAAAAGGAGATTGCCCTGATGAAATACGTGAGACTATCTCTTCTCTAAAATCACATTCATCTATTGCTGTTACTGGAAATGTAAAATCTTCTGAAAAAGCACCTAGTGGATTTGAAATAATCCCCACAGATCTAAGAGTATTTTCAAATGTTGAAAAAATTCCTCCCTTTGAGCCAACTGCAAAAACTGTGAAAAATATTGATACTAGACTTGAGGTACGGCCAATTGATCTTAGGAGAACTATATTGCAACATATTTTCAAAACAAGGAGTTTAGTTTTAGAATCAATTAGAGATTACTTTTCCAATCAAAAATTTATTGAAATCAATACTCCAAAAATGATTGCAACCGCGACTGAAGGGGGGGCTGCATTATTTCCAATATTTTATTACAACAAAGAAGCATTTTTAGCTCAGAGTCCGCAATTGTATAAAGAGCAGTTAACGATGAGTTTTGAAAAAGTATTTGAGATTGCTCCTATTTTTAGAGCAGAACCCTCAAGAACAAACAGACATCTTGCTGAAGCGATATCTATTGATTTGGAAGAGGCGTTTGTTGATTATAATGATGTGATGAATAGAATTGAAGACATCATAAAAATTTCAATTCAGACAGTAAATGACTATGTTAAAAATAATTCAAATGTTGAATTTACAATACCTAAAATTCCTGAAACCATTCCAAGATATTCGTATGATGAATTAGTTGATAAAATGCAAAAAGCTGGGGCAAAAACAGAGTGGGGCGATGATCTTTATCCTTCAAATTTGAAAAAAATAGGCCTTGAAGGTTTCTATTTTATCAAAGATTGGCCTCTTGCACCAAAACCATTCTATGTTAAGGATAGTAAATCAAATCCCAAAGTTTCTGAATCTTTTGATTTAATGTATGGTGATTTAGAATTATCTTCAGGAAGTACAAGAATTGAAAAAAGAGATGAACTTTCCGAGAGAATGAAGAATAAAGGTATGAAAACTGATGCATTTGAATATCATTTAGGAGCGTTTGATTATGGTGTTCCGCCACACGCAGGTTGTGGAATAGGACTTGAACGTCTCATTATGGCGCTTACAGGCACGGAAAATATTCGAGATGTAACATTTTATCCAAGAGATGTTGACAGGTTAACACCGTAGGTGTGTTGAATGGTTACTGAAGAAGAAATAGAACATGTTTCAAAATTAATGAAAATTACTATTGATGATCATAAAGAATATGTTGAGAAAGTAAATACGATGATTAGTTATTTTGACATTTTAGATTCTGCCGGAGTTGAATCAGAAGAAATTTCCATGCAAGAAATTTCAATTTCAAATTTACGTGACGATGAATACCTCTCATTTCCTGAAAAACTAATTGAAAAATTAAATCACTATAAAGGAACATACGTTAGAGCGCCAAAGATGTCTTCATGAATCTAAAAATCTCTGCTCTTGATTACATTCAAGGTGTAAAAAATGGAAATATTTCTGCGGAAGATTTTGTTGTTTCAACTATTGATCAAATTAAAAAAGTTGATGATGAACTACATGCTTTCTTATCTGTAAATGACGATGCGGTTGATCAGGCAAGAGAAATCGATAAAAAAATAAAATCTGGTAAAAAAGTTGGCGATTGTTTCGGAATGCCAATCTCAATTAAAGATAATTTGTGTATAAAGGGAAGCAAAACTACATGCGCATCTAAGATGTTAGAAAATTTTGTTGCTCCATATGATGCTACAGTTATTACAAAATTAAAAAAGCAAGATGCGATATTTATTGGAAAAGTTAACATGGATGAATTTGCAATGGGGTTAACTACAGAATTTAGTGCATTTGGCCCTAGCAAAAACCCTTGGAATACAGAATATGTCCCAGGTGGTTCTTCTGGGGGTAGTGCTGTATCTGTTAGTGCCTTTGAATGTGTGGCCTCCCTTGGTTCAGATACTGGCGGATCAGTTAGAAATCCTGCAAGTTTTTGCTCAACAGTTGGATACAAACCAACATATGGATTGATTAGTAGATTTGGTTTAATTTCATATGCTAATAGTATAGAGCAAATTGGACCTCTTACTAGAACTGTTAAAGATACAGCGTTTCTTCTAAATTTAATTTCTGGAATTGATCCTAATGACAATACAACAATTGATAACAACAATGAAGACTATCTTTCAGGCATAGATTCCGGTATTGAAGGGAAAAAAATAGGCATCATCCAAGAGATGATTGGGAATGGGATAGATCCTGCAGTATTATCTGCTACAAAAGAGGCCATATCAAAACTGGAGAAATTAGGAGCAATTTGTGAAGAGGTATCTCTTGACATGGTAAAATATTCGGTAGCAGCATATTATACAATTACTGCAACAGAAGCAGGAAGTAATCTTGCAAGATATGATAATTTGAGATATGGTTATGATTTCCCAGTTGAAGGTTATGAATTTAATTCATACATTTCAAAAGCAAGACGTAACTTTGGTCCTGAAGTTACAAGGAGAATGATTCTTGGTGGATTTGTTCCTTCAGCAGGCCATGCAGGAAAATATTTTCTAAAGGCATTAAAAGTAAAAAATAAACTTACAAAAGAAGTTAATAAGGCGTTTAAGAAATTTGATCTTTTGATTGCACCAACAGTACCAATACTTCCATTTAAGATTGGGGAAAAAATTGATGATCCTGTTTCATTATTTCTTGTAGATATTAACACTGTAACTGCAAATCTTACAGGAAAACCTGCAATCTCAATACCTTTCTCACATTCAAATGGATTGCCAATTGGAATTCAACTTCTTGCAGATTCAAATCAGGATAAATTATTACTTCAAGCAGCTTATGCATTAGAACAGACTGTCACTCTACCGGAGACCCCATTTTGACTATGATAGGATTAGAAATTCACTGTCAATTGACAAATTTACAAAGTAAATTATTTTGCTCATGTAAAGCAAACTATAGAGAGTTTGAAATTAATGAAAACATTTGTCCTATATGCATGGGATTGCCTGGAAGTTTGCCTAGATTAAACAAAGAGGCAGTGAAAAAAGCCACAATTATTGCCATGGCTCTAAACTGCTCTACTCCTGATAAAATTGCTTTTTTTAGAAAAAACTATTTCTATCCTGATCTTCCAAAAAATTTTCAAATAACACAGCTTAACATTTATGGTGATACGAGTGTTGGTGGCACTGGTTCCATAATGGTTGGCAATAAAAAAATTAGAATTACCAGAATTCAGTTAGAAGAGGATCCTGGAAGACTGATTTACGAGGGAAGTTCATCAAAAAACCAAATTACACTTGTAGATTATAATCGTGCAGGAACTCCTCTGGTAGAAATTGTTACAGAACCTGATTTTGAGACGCCCAAAGAAGTACGAGATTTTCTAAATATTTTGTCTGATTTATTGGAGAATTTAGGTGTTGCAGATCCTAGCTTAGAGGGTGCAATGCGAGCTGATGCAAATGTTTCAATTAAAGGAGGTAAAAAAGTTGAAATTAAAAATATTGGGTCTTTTCATGATTTAGAAAAAGCGGTTCATTTTGAGATAACACGACAAGAAAGTTTGAATTCTCGTGATATTCCAATCATACAAGAAACACGCCATTGGGATGATAAAAGAAAAATTACTGTTTCTTCTCGCTCTAAAGAAGAAGAACTTGATTATCGTTATTTCTTAGAAGGTGATATACCCTGGATAGCAATTGATCCTCAAATTAAACAACAATTAAAATTAGAAATGCCTGAAAGTATAAGTTCTAAAAAAGAGAGGTATGTTTCAAAGTATAATATTCCAGCCCAAGTTGCTGATGTATTATCTTCTGACAAATTTTATTCAGATTTATTTGAAAAGTCACACACTGAAACAACTGCTAAAGAAATAGCAAATATTATCACCACTGATCTTATGGGCCTAGTTGATACAAGAGAAAAACGTGAATCATCAAAACTTACTGCTACTCATTTAAAGGAATTAGCTGAGTCAATTCAATCAGGACAAATTTCTAAAAATTCTTCTAAAAATGCATTATGTGAAATTGTTAAAACTGGAAAAGAATTACCTGTGATTATTTCTGAATTAGATTTAGGAAATGTTTCTGATGCTTCAGAACTATCTAGCATTATTCAAAAAGTAATTTCTGAAGAGTCACAAGCTGTTGAACAAGCAAAAAGCAATCCCCAAACAATCAACTATTTGGTAGGAAAGGTCATGCAAAAAACAAAAGGAAAAGCAGATCCTACACTAACATTGGATTTATTAAAAAAAGAAATTGGAATCTCATGACTGAATTATCTTTGGAAGATATAGAATTTATCAAAATTCTTGCAACTTCTGATGCATCTATTCTTCAAAAAGGTATGAATGATGCAACTAAATTGAGATTGGAGCAAGAAATAGGCGTGATTTTAAGAGAATATTATCTTGAAAACACTATGAATGCTGAATCAAATTGGACTGAAAAATTCCAAAAAGCAGGGATATCGGAAGATGATGGTAAATCAGCAATTGCATGTGCTAGACGTTTGGGAATAGATATATCGTAAATCTAAAAATCTTTTTACACTCTTTAGTTTTCTAAAGATTGAATCTTGTCTAATTTTGAATTCATTCCAAGTGATAAACAAATCAGAGAATCTAATATTTTTCAATTTATGAAAAAACATGAAATATCCACATTGGAAGAATTATCTCAAAAAGCCAAAATAGATTTAGAATGGTTTTGGGAATCTGTTGATAAAGATATAGGAATAGTTTGGGATGAACCGTATACAAAAACATTAGATGTTTCAAAGGGTATTGCATGGTCAAAATGGTTTGTTGATGGTAAGACAAACATTTACAAATCTTCTGTTGAAAAATTTGTCAAAATACATCCCCAAAAAATCGCATATCATTTTATATCTGAAGATGGATCTACCTCTAAAATTTCCTATTCTGAATTAGATTCTAAAGTATCAAAACTTGCAAACGGTCTAAAATCTATGGGGGTAAAAAAAGGGGATGTGATTGCAATCTATCTTCCAATGATTGAGGAGGCAATATTGGCAATTCTTGCTGCATCTAAGATTGGGGCTATACAAACTACAATTTTCTCTGGGTATAGCTCACAATCATTACATATACGATTACAAGATTGTAAGGCAAAAATTTTATTTATTTCAGATGGGTTTTTTCGTAAAGGAAAACCTGTCTCTCAAAAAGAGATAATGGAAACTTCGATAAAAAACACCAATGTAGAAAAAACAATCCTTGTTTCATACAAAGGAATTGATGATTATGTAGAATCTGAAAATGTTGTATCGTTTGAAAAAATTATGTCCATGCAGAGCGATTCATGTAATACTGAAATAATGGATTCAGAAGATCCTTTGTTTGTTCTATATACTTCGGGAACTACAGGTAATCCTAAAGGAGTAATTCACAGTCATGGTGGATTTTCCGTTTTTGCAGGACATCAATCTGCATACCTAATAGATACGCATGAGAATGACATATTATTCTGGCCTGCAGATATCGGATGGATTACAGGCCAAGTGTGGAATGTCTATGGGCTTTTGATAATGGGGGCTAGTGCAGTAATTTATGATGGTGCAATAGATTATCCCACATCTGATAGAATCTGGCAAATTTTATCTGAGTACAATGTATCCATTTTTGGGATATCTCCTACGGCAGTACGATTATTCAAAAAAAATAATGTAGAGCCTAGAAAAATATTTTCTTTAGATAAAATAAAAAACATCCCTACAACAGGGGAACCTATTGATGAAGATTCTTGGTGGTGGCTTTTTGATAAAGTGGGTAACAAAAAAATTCCCATAATGAATTTATCTGGTGGAACTGAAATTGGTGGTGCCATGTTATCAGTTTTTCCTGGAATGAAGTTAAAACCATCAAGTGTAGGAATTCCTGTTCCGGGTATGAATCTAGATGTATTTGATGATGATGGTAACACTGTAAGAAATGAAAATGGGTATTTAGTAATAAAATCCCCGTGGCCTGCAATGACTCGAGGATTGTTAAATGATGATGCACGATACATTGAAACTTACTGGTCACGATTTGAAAACACTTGGTTTCATGGAGATTATGTCTATGTTGATGAGGATAATTTATGGTATATGCGTGGTAGAACTGATGATGTGATCAATGTATCTGGACATAGAATGAGTACTGCTGAAATCGAACAAACAGTTATTTCTCATGAAAAAATTTCTGATGCTGCATCCATTGCAATCCCTGATGAGATAACGGGTGAGGCAATTGTAATATTTTTTGTTACAGATAATAACTCCGAAACAGATCTTGAATCAGAAATATCAAATTTTGTATCTGAAAAGATTGGCAAAGTTGCAAAGCCTAAATTTGTTTTTCAACTGTCAGATTTACCAAAAACTAGAACCGGAAAAATAATGCGTCGGTTATTAAAATCAAAATTACTGGGATTGGATATGGGGGATTTGTCATCTCTGGAAAATCCAAATGTTTTAGATGAAATTACAAAATTAGGTTGATTTAATCTCACTTGTTGATATTCACTATTTCACGCGAAGCATCTAAATTGTATTCAGATTAGTAAAATTATTGAAATTTGTAGTTGATCAACAAGTAGAAGACATTGAGATGCCAGAAAATCTCAAATTAAACACGTTTTTACAGGAATTTCATTCAGATTGCCCCCATCCAGAATGTAGTTTTGGATTTTATGGTTTTGCATTTGGTCAGTCTCCCTTCCCTGTGCCTAAATTAATTCAAGAAGCACTAGTGAAAAATGCTGACAAGGGAGCTTATGCTCCAATTTCTGGAATTCCAGAACTACGTAATGCCATATCAAAATACAACAAACATTATTTTGGAATGGATGTTGCACCAGAAAGAATCCATGTGGGACCTGGAACAAAAGAATTAATCTTTAATCTCTTAGAGATTTTACATGGGACAGTAATTTTGCCAACGCCTGCTTGGTTAGGGTATCTACCACAAATTAGATTTTTAAAGAAAAATTACCATATGTTGCCAACTAGATCTAACAAAAAAATATCCCCCAATAATTTAAGAAGACTTGCATTACGATTACATGATCGACAAAAGATATTGATTCTGAACAACCCAAATAATCCTACAGGGTTGCTTTATGACAAATTAGAGTTAGAAGAAATATCTGATGTTTGTAGAGAGCAAAATATTACAGTTATTTCCGATGAAATTTATGCACAGACAACATATGATTTTTCAAAATTTGTTAGTATGGGCAAGATTTACCCTGAAGGGACATTTGTAACAAATGGTTTATCAAAATCACATGCTGCGGGAGGTTATCGTTTAGGGTATGTGGTTTTTCCACAGCATGCAGTAGATCTTAAAACACAATTCAAAAAGATTCTTGCAACTGAATATACTGCAGTTTCAACTCCAATCCAACATGCTGCAGTGGCAGGGTTTGAAATAAGTAAAGAAATGGATGAATATTTTCAGATTACTCGTAACATTCATCAAATAATGGGTGAATATACATACAAAGCATTGTCCTCAATTGAAGGAGTCGTAGCCACTAAACCTGATGCAACATTCTATCTTTTGGCCGATTTCAATTATTACGCAACAGATTTACAAAAAGCCAAAATTTTTACATCTCAGAAATTATCTGAATCATTGATCATCCATCCATACCACACTGCAATTGTGGGGGGTGATAGCCTGGTTTTAGAAAGAACTGATTTTAGCGCAAGAATCGCTTATGTTGATTATGATGGTTCTAAAGTTTATCAAAATTATCTTGACAAGAAACCCATAACTGCTTCTGAAAAAGAAGAATTCGTAAAAAATAATGCCCCAAAAGTAGTGGCAGGAATAGATATGATTACAAAGTTTTTTGAAAATATCAAAAAAACATCTTTGAATAATTCCCTAAATCAAAAAAATTCTTTAATTAATACTAGTTAATCTAGTTTGGATTTTAATTTCTCATAATCTTCCAAATTAATTTCCCCTTTTGCCAATCTTATTTGTAAAATTTCTTTAGGATTGTTTCCAATAATTGGCTGAATCAATTTCTTTCTAATAACATCTTTGTTGATTGAAATTTGATTTGTATTGGTATCTACTTTTTTCTTTATTCCAATCACTGCACCAAATAATATTGCTATACTTGCAATTGCAAGCGAAATCTCTGCAATTTCTGAATTACCATCTTTTGTTTTTATGTCTTGAACAATTGATGATGCCTCTGCCTCTGGAA
This sequence comes from Candidatus Nitrosopumilus sp. bin_68KS, assembly GCF_054095825.1. Taxonomy (NCBI): domain Archaea; kingdom Thermoproteati; phylum Nitrososphaerota; class Nitrososphaeria; order Nitrosopumilales; family Nitrosopumilaceae; genus Nitrosopumilus; species Candidatus Nitrosopumilus sp. bin_68KS. Next base: position 143,547 of record NZ_JBSWSP010000009.1, on the reverse strand, counting down.
TTATTTCTTGATCAATTAATTCGTGTACTACAGAATTGATATCATTCCCATTGGGATTTACTGCTTCCTCTATAGTTAATCCCGGATAGTTTCTGTCAAACCATGACTTGTATGCTACCTCATTGTAGTATCTATCAATATAGTATTGAGGATCTTTGTTTGGATCAACAAAATCCGCATACATGTTGATTGGGATTTCCTCTATTTCTTCAATATTATCAATTATTTCATTAATTTGATTTTCATTTTTATCCTCACTAATTTCTAAATTAATTGGCACACCATTTAATGAAACACCAAAACTAGTTGTAACACCTTTAGTCATATTGAGAATAAATCCAGTTGCATTGTACATCCCATGTTCAGAAAAATTGTCATTGATTTTGATAATTTTTTCAAATGATTCATCATGGTTGATTATTGCTTGTATTAATTGTACAAAATCATTATTATGATCACGAATAACTATTGTCACTAGACCTACTGAATCTTTCTCAACATTTCCTGAAAATGTTATTTGATCTCCTTGATAAAATGAATTAGAATTTACTTGAAGATTAGTAACTTCACCAAATACTGGAGTTGTGTTGATGATAATTAACAATGAAAATAGCCCTACAGTGTAATGAGATAGTTTTTTGCCCATCATACAAAAAATAAACTATTTTTTTGATTTAAAACGAGCGTATCATTCATTCGATTTTTTTCTAAGTAATAGTTAAATGCATAAAATTATTTTTTGTTATTCCCATCTATTATCAATTGTTAGATGATTCTTTCTTGTTTCTGCCTCCAATTGACTAATTTTAGTTCTAATTTTATTTGATAAGATCTCCAATACTTCATCAATGGCAACTGCACTAAATTTTGTAGGTTTCCCAAATGTTGAAAATACTACGCCTTTTCGTTGTAATGATGATAATAATCTATAAGTTTCTGTTCTTGGAATATTCATCGCTTTTGATATTTCGGAGGCCGTTTCTATGCTGTTTTTATTTAAAAATAAGTAAATTTTTGTTTCATTAGCAGAAAAATAGTAATCTATTATCATAAGATTTAGTTTACTAATGGTGTTCTCCACGGTTTCTGTAAATGTTTTCCCCTTATCCCCATCCATTAAGAAAGTATGAGTTTAATTTTTACATTAACAGATGTATGTAATTTAGTATTACATAGTATATTTTGAGCCTATCACTACAAACCTAAAAATCTGCCTAGGAGAATATCTCCAAAAAATAATTGAATTAAAAAGCCACCTGTAATTAGTAAAAGATAGGGAATTCCAGGAGTGATCCAGGTATCGGGTTTTGTACAAAAGTCTTGATTTTCAGCATGATGTAATTTCAAATTTAGTTTCTTTTTCCCTTTCTTTGTTTTTTCTATGGAGAAGGCAAATTTTGGATTTTTTGCTCTGTATCCCATTAGGGCTGCAATTATTTTTCTTCCTGTAGTCTCTTCAAAACCCTCAAAAATATTTTCACCTTTAATTTGAGCTATTACATTTCTTAAAACATTTACAACAAATGGAATTACAAATAGTATAACTGCGTTGGACAATGTTGTAAATGGAGTTATTGGGTTTTCACTCAATGTGGCCATTGGAGCAATTACTGCTAATGCGATTAATGCAAACGCATCAGCACCTCCAAAGAATCCTACTCTCCACATTATTATTACAATTGGGGCTATGATTAAGGCAAATCCTAATGTGAATAAATCCGAAATTAGATCAGAGCTCAAGAATATGAGTAAAAATCCAATTACTCCAAAGATAATCCAAAAATAATCGTGAATTTCTCTTTTCCATACATCAATTACTGATGCAACTCCCAACATGACAACGGCCAGACTCATTCCAATAATATGATAATCTGTGAATAACTCCATCTAGTAATTTCTGATTTATTGAACTATATTTGAAATGAAATGAAAAAGACTTTTCTTTTAGTCAAATTTTTAATTATTCATTCAAAAAACAGAATAATAATTGAGGCTATGTTTTTCTAGATGTCATCATACATGTGAAAAAATCAGCATTGTATTGATTTAATGTTACAGAGATCTAAGAATAAGCACTATTTTGATAGAAAAAATCAAAATAACAAAATATTTTCATAATTTATGCCTAAGTTGAGCCTGTTTTATGGTAAAAATTGATAAAAACGATCAAGTCGATCTAACAAATTTAGCTTTACTACAATATAGTTTAGTGATTTCTTAATGAGGATCCTGAAAAAAGATGGTGAAAGATAACATTCAAGCATCGGTATTTGACTCAGCCCCTGATTCTAAAATGTACGAGTATAAACTATCAGTAGAAAAAGTTCAAACAAAATTATTGGAATTTGGATTAACGTCAAATCAAAGTAAAGTTTTCATTTATCTTGGAAAATATGGCTCAAAGACTGCTCCAGAAGTTTGTAAATCTTTGAAATTACCCAGGACTGAAACATATCATTTACTTTCAGCATTACAAAACAAAGGTATTGTTTCTGCTACGTTTCAACACCCCATCCAATTCACTGCATTACCATTAGAGAAAGCTATTTGGATTTTAGTAAATTCTGAAAAAGAGCGAGTAAAATCTCTTGAACGAATGGAGCAAGGATTATCAAAGTTATGGGACAACATCCCTACATTTGATTCCCTACATACAGATGTCGAAGAAAAATTCCAAATGCTACAAGGTTCAAATCAAATTCATTCAAAAATAACAGAAATGACTGACAACCATAATGATGAATTCTTGATTCTAGGTTCCGAAAAAGACTACCTTAAATTATACCACGGAGATTTTCTTGAATCCTTTGTTAAATCAAAGCAAAAATTTAGATTGCTTAGTGGATGTTCAGACAAAACCGCATACATTTTTGATGATTTAGAAAGAAAGAATATAAAAAAATTACATAATGATATAGAAAACCACTTGTGTTTTATTTTAAAAGATAATTGTGAGATGTTGTTTTTTACTAAAAATGCCATGTCTCCAGATGAACCCTTTGCTATGTGGACAAACTCTAATTCTATGGTATATGCAATGAAATTATTATTTGAATCGTTGTGGACAAATTCCAAGAATATTCATTTGTAGTATTCTAGAAATATTTTTGTCAGACTCAAACTAGTACCCCTCTTTATATAGAAAATTTACCTTTTATCATCATAGATATGGAATCTACATACTCCAAAGTAAAGACAGGAATTCCAGGGTTGGATACTGTCATTTCAGGAGGGATGAAAGCAGGGCGTTCAGTTACTGTTTCAGGGCCTCCGGGAAGTGGCAAAACCACTTTTGGATTACAATATCTCTATTCAGGTGCCAAAGACTTTGATGAGCCAGGTGTTTATGTCACATTGTCTCAAAATATCTCAGAAATCAAAAATGACTGCATATCATATGGTTGGGATTTTGACAATCTGATATCTGATGATAAAATTTTGATGGTTGATGCAAGACCCTTTAAAATCCAAGATGAATTAATTGGTAAAGATGATTCTCTATACAGGGGAGAACAATTACCGTTTGAGCATTTAACGAAATTAATTCTTAGTAGCATTAAAAGAATTGATGCAAAAAGAGTAGTAATTGACTCTGTTACAATCCTATCACTGCAATACTCTGATAAATTTAGTATGAGACAGGGATTACAAGCAATGGTTCAAGCATTAGAAAACTTTGGGGTCACTAGTTTGATTTTATCTGAAAATTCTGAACATAATGATATTCCTTTAGAATGGTTTGTAACTTCGGGAATAATTCAACTACGTCATAGTAGATCAGGGGATTCCATGGAGAGGACAATCCAAGTTACAAAAATGCGAGGAGTAAAACATAGTGAACAAATTCATCCTGTTGAATTTGATTCAGATGGAATACATTTGCTACACCCTAGACTTTTACCTTGATTGTTTCTTTTTTCTGAGTTGTGCTGCAACTAATGGTAAAAATGCTCCAACATCTGAAACAATTCCTAAAGCTTGCCAGGTTCCTCTATCCATAAGTTTTGTTACCGTTGGTTGGTTGATATCCACCACAATTACTTTGACATTTGCAGGGAGCATATTGCCTGTTGCAATAGAGTGAAGCATTGTTGAAATCATTATTACCATACTTGCATCTTTTACAATTTTTTTATATTCTCTTTGAGCCTCAGCTACATCTGTGATAACATCAGGTAATGGTCCATCGTCTCTAATTGATCCTGCCAATACAAATGGAACTTTATTTTTAATACATTCATACATTATTCCTTTTTTCAGTTTCTTGGTTCTGACCATATTTGCGATAGAACCAGCTTTGAATACTGCATTGATTGTATCCATGTGATTTCTATGTCCATGATATGCTAAAGTTGCATTATGTACATTCATACCCAAAGATGTTCCCAATGTTGCATATTCTATATCGTGGACTGCAAGCGCATTTCCAGCTAAAACACCATCAATATAGCCGGCCCTGATCAATTCGGATACTGCATCATCGGCACCAGTATGTACAATTGCAGGGCCGCCAACGATGACAATTTTTCCCCCATTCTTTTTGGTGTTGTATATGTCATCTGCAACTTGTTTTGCAATGTGTTGTGTTGGACGTTCACTGGAACTTGAACTTCCCATGAATTCAAAAACATTTACTCCTTCTCTTGGACGCTCAGGAGGGGTGATCTTAATTCCTTTTTCACCAACAATGATCTGATCTCCTTTTTTTACATCTCTTACAGGTACACAAAATGCCCTGTTTTGTTTTACAACGATACACTTGTCCATCATCATATTTTCAACCTGAATCCATTTTTTTTTATAGAAAACTTGAGTGTGATTATTTGTCGTGCTGTAAAAATTATCTGGCATGACATAGTTTTTTGGAGCTTTTTTTAATGTAATTTCCTGCTGTATTTTTGATACTGCTCCTTCTCTATACACAGTTTCTAAAATCTCATCTAGATGCTTTTGATTTTTTCCTGTAACAAGTAATCTTACAAAAGACTGATCTTTTTTTCTTTTACCAATACTGATTTCCTCCACTTGGAATTCTCCATGAAGGTCCATAATTTTATCAAAAATCTTAGTCAGAATAGAGGAATCAATCAAATGGCCACTAACTTGTATTTCTTGGGAAAATTTGCTCATTTTATTTCAAACCATATTATGATAACTAAAGGTTACGTTTTTCTTTAAGGCTATTCTCATACGGGAAGAATTACTTTTCCCTCAAATTTTGATACATTGTCTTCTTTGAATGCTTTTTCTAACTTTTCTTTTTGTTGCTGAGTGACTCCTTGCACGATGGTTTTTGAAGCACCTGTTTTGTCCACTAGAGCTAGTATGTATCCACTATTGTCAGTTAATACAAATCCTGCAGATTCATCTACAAAGGCATACAAATTTTCCTCACCTACAGGTTGCCATACATTGGATTTTGTATCAGATAAAGCCAATGCAGGCATTGCACGTCCATCAGTCAATTTATTGAGATACTCCCTAGCTTCTGCAACTCGTTTTTGTCCTAATTTTAGAGCCTGAAAATATTGCATGTTCTCAAATTATCGATTTGTTATAAAAACAATGTCTCTTCAAAAGATAGTTATAGAATCTTATCTTTTTTGATAATATGCCTTTGACCAATAATGTGATCATAAAATTAAATGAGATTACAACTATGGTGGAAGATAAATCAAAATTAACAGAATCAGACGTTACTGAAATTAAATCAATTTTTCAAAAACTTGTTGAAAATAATGAGCGATACGATATTGATGAAATTGAATTTTGGTTTGAAAACGAAGGTAGTTGGACTACTAGAGAATCTAGAATTAGAATAGTTAATCTTTCAAGTTATGTTCAAGACAAGTATCAGCAAACTGCACATCTAAGAATAATTTCTGATGATGATTGTGGTTGTGGAACTTAAACTTCCAGCTGTTCTAATAGTCTTCCTGCAATCTTTGCATTTTCTGTTCTTTCATCAATAATTTCTTTAAGACGAGTTTCATTTTTGCCATCTCCTGAAATTATCTTAAAATATTCTTCATCAAGATCATTGTTTGCTTGAAATCTTTTAATTACTTCAAACAAGACTCCTATCACTTGTTTTTGTGCATCAATTAGTTCATCTTTACTTCTTTCAGGCATGTTCAATTAATTGTCGTTAATAATCTGCTTAAATAATTCTTTTAATTTTTGATCAACAATATCGTTTTTAGCAGATTGAAAAAATGACTCTAATTTTTCTTCAGAATAACCTTCCTTTTGGTATATTTTGGCTTGTAGTGCCATTTCCAATCTATCAAATTGATGTACTAATTTTGATTCAGATGAAATATGTTCTTGATATTCTTTCCAAATTTCAGAATATTTTATTTGTATATTTTCAGGTAAATTTTTAATTATTTTACCAAACGCATTATTTTCTAATTCTTTCTTTTTTCCTTTGCTTATTTGATTAGGAGTATAATCACCAATTTTTGATTCAGCCAAGTCATGAAGTAATATCATTTTGAGAATTTTTTCTGAATTATAATTATTAATATCTGAAATTACCATTCCCATAAGTGCCATAGAAAACGAATGATCTGCAACTGATTCTGGTTTGTCTATGGAAAGTTTGTCAATCCACCCTTGTCTTGATATCTTTTTTAGATTTGCAACATTTTTTAAAAAATCCAATACCATTGATTTTGTATATTTGGGATTCTACTAATGAATTTTCATATTTTTCGAATAACATAATAGGTAATTCCGACATGAAATGTTATTGAAAATCTATACTAAAACAGGAGATGATGGAAACACTGGAGTTCAAGGAAATTTAAGAATATCCAAATCTCACCCTAGAATAATTGCATATGGAACAGTGGACGAAGCTAATGCTTCATTGGGTATTGTCTTAACACATTCATTGGATAGTGATATTGCCAATCTTTTGACACTAATTCAAAATGATCTATTTTTAGTAGGATCTGATCTTTCAAACCCTAATCTAAATGATATCAAAAATAGAGTTTCATTGGAAATGATTCAAAATTTAGAATCCACTATTGATAAATTTGAATCAGAATTACCTCCTTTAACAAACTTTATCTTGCCAGGCGGAGAAAATGCAGCTGCCCAATTACATTATGTGAGAACTATTGTTAGAAGGGCAGAAACTCATGTAGTTCAGTTAAGTGAAAAAGATGAAATCAATTCAAATTGCATAATTTATCTTAATAGATTATCTGATTTACTTTTTGTAGTTAGTCGTTTAATCAACAAGCGAAAAAATAAAGACGACATACTCTGGAAGATCTAAAAAGACAAACTTTACATCGCTTTTACTAACAAAAACTTCAAAACTCAGGCATGAGATTCCAGAAAATGTTGTAAAAATTACAACTTTTTTTTATGCTTTATTTCAGCAGAAATTTTATCGACATTTGTTGATTAACATTGTATGGATTCCAGAAATTAAGGTTCAAATTTTCATTCAACAATCAGTCATTGTATGGTATAATCTCGAACTAATGCACAGCCCCTTATAGCTGTGAGAAACTAGTATGTTGGCGATGAAAACTAGTTTCTTGATAATCATACTTACAATATCTGTTGGTATTGGCATATTTTTTTACGCTCAAAATATTCTTTTGAATGAACAAATACAACTGACAACCAAAAACAACACTCAACTACAATCTGCCTTGAAAAATTATACCGACACGTTTGGAAATATTTCTTTTGAGCAAGATATTAGAAAAAGTCCTTGGACACTTGAAACAAAAACATTTGTTGCATCTGCAGTACAGGAATTGGTTCCAATTGATGCTGTTAAGGTTGGAGAACGATATTCCGTAACTGCTACTGTAACCAGACCTACTGGAATTGCCGATTTTCCTCCATTGCTTGAATATGTCATGTATGTTCAGGTTCATGATTCAGATGATAAGTGGGTTGTAGGCTCTTGGCATCATGACGTCATAATGGTCAACCAGACAAAGTTTGTAGGGACTTACTGGTCGCCTGAAACTGTTGGAAATTACACCATAGAGGTATTTGCATGGCAATCCTTTACAGGCACTCCACATGCAGAAGCAACCAGAACTAATGTTGAGGTTGTGGAGTAGAAAATGAAAACTAGACTTTTGATATTGATTGCAAATTCTGGAATATTGGAAGAAATAAAGTACTGATCTAGTCAAAGGGACAAATTTTTATCGACATTTTTTAAGAAAAACTTCAAAACTCAGGCATGATATTTCAGAAAAAATTGTAAAAATTACCTTGTTTTGATATTACTATGAGATGGATTCATAGCAGATTTGTCATTGTATCTAAAAATATTGGCGGTATCATGTGATGGTTTACAGGTTAATTAACTAGAAAAGATAGTAAAATGTATGTCACTTGTATCAAATTCATTATCTGAAATTTTAAATGAGATTGGAAATGAGTTGACCAATCAGATTTCCTTAGCAAAAAATTCAGATACAAAAATTGATTCAAGAAAACTTGCGCAACAGTCAAAAATTCTAAAAGACGTAATTTTGTCATCTAAACTTTCTGAGGAAAATAAACATATGTTACAAAAGTTCTCGATGACCCTAGTTCAAGATGATGTAACTGCTAAAAGTTTACGATATGAAAAACAAGATCTGGAAAGAGTACTGTCTAATCTGAATGATCCATAGAACATAATTCTTTACACATAGAACGATATTGATTATTTTCAGAAAACACAATTTACTCTAGTTGATGTTTTGGAATATTTTTCTAATTTTAGTAAGCACCACTAATTTGTCACATACATCTACTGAATAACAGTCCTTTTTGATTCAAAAAATCTAAACCTAAAAGAACTTCTTAATAGCAAGTTAAGACAAATGAATATGAATGATTTTTTTGAATTATCTTCAAATTAACGGTAGTAGTATCCGAGTCCATCAGGACTCTAGTTTTGCATAAAAAATTCACATGTATTTTTGCATTGTTGGTTGCTCTGTTTACAATTGGTAGTTTTAACATTGATGCATTTGCAGAAATTTCACTTTCATCTTATGATACAATAGTAGGTCCAACTGACCGATTACTCATAATGGGAACTATAGAGGGGGATTTCCAATCATTTAATCCAATAAAACTAGTAGTTTATGATCCATCAGGAAATATTGTTTATCAACCAGATGTATCAATTGATGGTGATGGTATATTCAAATACATGATTACTGCCCCAATGCCTAAATTTAATGATGGAGTATACACTGTAGAGGCAAGTCAAGAAGATTTAAAAGAAAAAACTCAATTAAAATTTACCGTTTCAAGCGATATTGCTGAAGGGGTGTTTGATCCAAATATGGATAAGGAAATCGTTCCAGAATTTGGAACAATTGTAATGATGATTCTAGTGGTTTCTATAATTAGCATTATTGGAATTTCTGCAAAATCTAAGTTGATGATACATTAGACATGGGTATTCTTTTAGAATTTGAAAAAAACAAAACAAAAAAATTGAACAAGCATGTAAAAGAATTAGAAATAAAAACGAAAAAAATAAAAAACAAACAGAGTTGATAGAACAGTCTACTAAAGAAAAACGCTTAGAAACATCACAAAGAAAACAAAAAACATTAAACAAGAAGATGAAACTCTGAAAAATTATGGCACTATAACAATTATGTGGGTTTCTACATCCATTATTTTTGTAGGATTTAATTTTGGGAATGTTTGGAATAGAGATTATATTGAAATTATCTTTTAATAATATACTAGTACCATATGATGGCACCAAAACTGGTGACAGGGCTTTTGACGGAGCAATCCAATTAGCAAAAAAATTTTGTTCAAAAATTACAATTTTGTCCTGTATTGAACGTGAATCAACATGGGGTTTTTTTGAAACAAAATCAGATAAGAAAAATATTAAAAAACGTCACAGTGCTATGTGTGAAAAAACTGTAAAACTACATGAAATTGCATCAAAACAAAATATCCAATGTAAGGTATCAATTTCCAATTGTTCTGTAGCCTCCGAATGTGTAGTATCTTTTGTAAAATCCCATAAAATAGATCTTATTGTAATGGGAAAATCATCTAAAATTAACCCTGAAAAAATATATCATGATAGTACTGTAAATTATATTTATTCACATCTAAAATGTCCAATGTTGACAATATGAGAAATTATTTGAGAATCAAGATATCTTCAATCTTGCTGTTGATAATTATGTCTAATTAACTTGTTCCAGAAAATCATTCATCGTAGATCGAGTCAAATGGACAAACTTTAATTCCTCAATTGAATGGATTTTTCTAAGTGCCAGGGTAGCTCAGCCTGGGAGAGCACTCGGCTGAAGACCGGGCTGTCGCGCGTTCAAATCCCGCCCCTGGCATCTTTTCAAATTATTAGGACTATTTTCATTATTTTGAAAATCCACTGTTGAAAAAATCAGCAGAGTATCATATTGTTAATTTTTTAAAAATTTATCCAATCATACAAAATCTTTAAAAACAAGGCAAACTCTTGTTTTTCGACATTCATGGCTGAAAAAAAAGCAGCAAAAAAAGATGCAAAAAAAGCATCAGCTAAGAAAACAACTGCAAAAACAAAACCTAAAGCAAAGACTGCAAAAACTTCTAAATCAAAAGCAAAAACTACAAAATCAAAGGGCAAAAAAGCTAAAGAAGAGCCCATGGGCGATATGGGAATCGTAATAGTTGATGATGATATTGAAATTGATCAAGAGAAAGTGAATGAAGAAAGAAGAGCCTATCTCGAAGAAGCAAGATCTCAAGAAGCCTTTGACTAGGAATCTTTATCCGATCCTTTAACATATACTCTATATGCGTGCATTATGTCTAATAACAGTAAAACCTGGGAAGGTTGATTCTGTAGTAGAGATATTAAAGAAAAAAAGGAAAATTGTTAAGCAAGTAATGATCGTAACAGGAAGGGCAGACATTAGTGTGATTTTACAAGGAAATTTTGATGAAATAAATGGGATGGTAATTGATTTTAAAAAAATAAAAGATATTGTGACAACTGAGACTCTAATCGAAGTGGAGGTGAATCTTGGATGGTGAGGGCAATAATTTTAGTAAAATCTCCAAAAAAACTCATTGCTGCCAGACTACGAAAAATATCATCAATATCAGATTCATTCCCAACAAGCGGTCAATTTGATGCAGTTGCCATAATTGATGTCAAAGAACTTGGCCAGATAAAAGAAGTAGCCACAGTTATTCAAAAAATCAGCGGGGTTGAGAGGACTGAAACCATGGTGGAAGTTCAATGACAATGGATTTAAACAACTTTGAGGTAGACTATCTGTGAATATCAAAAAAGTTGGAAATGTCATTTTGGCTGTAAAAGACATAGACAAATCCATACAGTTCTATCATGAACTAATAGGATTACCAATCAAAAATCAAAGAAGATCTTGGGTTGATTTAGGTACTTCTGGAGCCATGTTGAGTTTACATCCAGCATCATTGACTGCACAGCATGTTGGAAGTTCCATTGATAATGGAATCACAATCGGATTTCTTGTAGGAGATGTTCAATCAGCAGTAGATGAGTTAAAAGAAAAAGGTGTCAGAATTCATCGTGATATTGTTGATCGTGAAGCAGGAAAAAATGCCGTAATTTTAGATCCTGATGACTATCTAATATCATTGTTTGAACCAAACTTTGCAGACAAGGATCAACAAACTGGCGGATACCACGGATTTACACCATCTTAGATTATCTTTTTTCAGATAAAGATTAATCTGAATCTTTTATTTTTCAAGAAAATTAATTTTATGATATTAGCGTCCAGGTCTTTTAAAACCTTGTTGGATGTTGCAATTTTCAGCAGATGCTTTTTCAAATTTATTATCTAAATTATTTTTATTATTTTTTGATTTTTCTATATTTACTTCTTGATAAATTTTAATAACTTTTTTCACATGTAATTTTTCTTGTGGATTGTTATCGTAAATGATATTCGTTGATGATTTTTTATTCAAATTTATTTTATTATTTTTTGATTTTTCAGGATTTTTCATTGTCCACACAATGTTTCTTATGTTGTTCGAAGATGACTTTGCTATATTGTAATCTCCTAAATATTTATTCATGATTATTCAAAATTTTGGTTATTACACAAGATACACTAAATTACTTTTTTAATACCTAAAAGAATTTTTTCTAATCCTTTTTCTTTTCTATCAATGGAAACATAAAAGGTCACATTATTTTTTTGTAATATTACAATAGTGACTTTTTGATGTTGTAAAATCACATGCTCTAATTTTCCAACAGTACTTACAGTTTCCTTTCTTAATGACATTAATGTTGAAATGATAAAAAATTCATTTTTTACTTGTTCGGATTTTAGTAATGGTTTAAGATCGGGTTTAACCATACCGGTTAGTGTTCTACCGTATACATTAACAACACCAGCATATCGAATATTTTTAGATATTTTTAGAATATTTTGGCATTGTTTCCTATATTTTATTATGGCATCTTTCCATTTATCTGCAGGAGTTTTTACCATAAACCGATTTGATAAACGAAACTAATAAGGATTCGTACTGAAATTTAGAATTAGGAATTTATTTTAATGATTTTTGGGTTTTGATTCTTTATCTAATTTTTTCTTTAATTCCAAGTTTTCTTTTAATAATTTATCATTTTCATTTTGCAGTGTTTCCACAGAATTCTGTCTAGTGTATAGGGGGTGACCTGGAGGAATGATTCCAGAATTCATTGTAAGTAATCCTGCTGCATGTTGTTGATACATTTGTTGAAATCCTTGAAGTTTTTGGTTTATTGTTTCTGCATTCTTTAGAAATTGTTCTTTAGTGGGATTTTGGTAAATTTTGAACATTGGATTTGTAAGACCTGGAGGCAATCTTGGAAATAGGAATGCCATATGTGGGATATTCGGATTTAATCCATAAAGGTCTTGCAAGTGTTTTATTGCTATATCATCCACACAAATTCACCTAATTTGCCATATTTCTGCATTACTTTAGGCGTTTGATATACTGTTTTGTAAAACCTCAGGCGTTTTTGCTCAAATTGAGCTGATCGCTGATCCTTATAGATTCGGTATTTTGATCGCATATACGCATGATTGATTCGAAAAAGACGTGTCTAAGATGTAAAAAAGACATCGAGGAAAAAGATCTTCATAAAATTGTAATTTATGTGGTTCAACAAAAATTTACCGAGCACCACTATGAGCATGTTGAATGTCCAGACAAATTCACTGTGTAAGATTTTTTTAGAAAAATTTATCCTTTTAATTCATAAACTTTGTAAATCTCTCCAGTTAATCGGGATCTAAATCGCCATTCATTATTTCTCCAAACGATTTCCAGAAATTGTTTTTGTGATGTAGGATGTAATTTTTGATATACATCACTTCCAATTAGAATTTGATTAGGTTTTGCCATGCCTTGAATTTTTGCTGCAATATTCATAGCTGGTCCCATTAAATCAACATGAGAGTTTTCTGCATCGGCACCATATCTTACAACAATGTTTTGACCAAAATCTATTCCAATCTTGACCATTAAATCTGGATAATCATATTGATTTAAAATTGGATTAATTCCTTTTTGAATTACAGATATCATGGATTTAGCGCAGTTTACAGCATTATCAGCTGCTAATAACGAATTACCTTCTGCAACAAAATATCCAATTACTGCATCACCTACAAATTTTAGTACATATCCTTGATGTTGTCTAATTACTGATGCCATCTCTTGTGAAAACGAACTAACAATTATTGCAATTTTTTCAGCAGGCATTTCTAACGTCATAGTAGTAGAACCAACCAAATCAACATACAAAACAACCATATCTAATTTTACAAATACATTTTTTCTTAGAAATTTTTCAGATTCATCTGCCATTCCCGAATACTCGTATCCTTTTTTGAGAGATCCCCAAACACGTTTTTGAGTTTCTAAAATCATTGTTTCAAAATCAACTACACTACCCTCATTTTTGCTTAGAAGCATATCTACCACATCACTATTTTGAGATGCTTTATCAGATACTTGATTTTTATCGGTGTTTTCAGTCATCTAAATATCATCATTCTAATGGGAAATCTATCTCACAGAATACGCATTTACCTCTAATGCCCTTATAGGTTTCGTCATAATATTCAGTAATCTCTTTAGCACAATGAATGCACAGAGTGAGAATTTTTACCATGCCTGAAATACTCATTTTGAATATTTAGAGATTGATGAAGGTTTAAGGAGAGTAATATTTTGTTAATTTTTATGCGTTTAGGAACAAGATCTCCCAATGATTTCATACAATTACTAAATCAAAAAAATGAAGTAATTCAAAAAAAATGCCTTGATAAGATTACATCCCTTACCCAAATGATCGATACAAAAGTGATGCTTGGAGATTCTACAATTACAGAGCAGAAAACATTTGATCCTAAACTTATTTTAGATTATTTTCAAAAAATCAATGACTCACTCAAAGAGTGGTCTGTACATGATGTGTCAATTTCAAATAATGAGGATTTGCGAAGAATCTTTACAAAATTCGAGATTATGGAAGGAAGTTATTTGATCTCAGGTCACATATCATTACAGTTTCATGTTTTGTTATATTACAAACCAGACCAAAGGGTAATTGATTCACAAAAAGAATTAGCTGAGATTGTAGATTTGACTAAAAATAAAGAACAAGAACTCTCAGATAACAGTGATCAATTTGTGTTGAATAAATTAAAAGAAATGGGTTACAGAGATTTTGATCATCAAAAATTATTTGAAGTGTTTTATGAAAATGATGAGTTTAGAGAAAAAGTGTATGCAGAAATAGAAAAAGATGCAGGGGTAGATTTTAAAAAATTATCTGAAAAAAAGACTATGCTGTTTAATGAATTAGATTCTCTTTTAGTTGAAACATATCAAACAAGTCCTGTGATGATTGATGATTCCAGATTAGTTTCAGGTGAAGAAGGTTGTCTATGTACAATTGATTTGGAATTTGTAAAAAATGAAATAAAAGAAGGATTATTTGATCCTAGAAAAATGTCAAACACTGTAAAAGAAAACATTTTGAAACGCATAGAGGAATTTGAAAGGATTTTAAATTAAGATCAAGGAACCGGAGAATGAGAATTTTCTCAAAGGGGAGTTCCGATCCCTTGATATGTTTTGAACACAAATTTAGAACTATTTAGGCATTCCTACAAATTCCACCATAAAATTTGACTAAAATTGTAATTTTTCTATAGAAGAAGTCAAATACGGCGTTTCATTAGCAACATTTCCAATGAATCCATCATATGATGAAATTGTAAAGGCAAGTTCATTACGAGGTAATGACATTAGGAAGACACCTCTAATACATTCAAGTACATTTAGTGAATTAACTGAATCAGATGTTTATCTAAAAGCAGAATTTAGACAGAAAACAGGATCATTTAAAATTCGTGGGGCATATTACAAAATCCAATCACTGTCAGATGAAGAAAAAAAATTCGGTGTTGTTGCTGCATCCGCAGGAAACCATGCACAAGGAGTCGCATTTGCTTCATCATTAGAAAAAATACCTTGCACTATTGTAATGCCAAAAAATGCATCACCTGCAAAAGTAGCAGCAACAAAAGGATATGGTGCTAAGGTAATCCTTGAGGGAGTAAATTATGATGAATCTTCAGCTAAAGCCCATGAGATTGCAAAAGAAACTAGAGCTACTATGATACATGCTTTTGATGATCCACAAATTATTGCTGCACAAGGAGTAATAGGATTAGAAATCCTTGAAGACTTACCTGATGTTGATGAAGTGTATGTTCCAATAGGTGGTGGCGGATTAGCTGCAGGAACTCTTATTGCAATAAAAGAAAAAAATCCAGACATTAAAGTTATAGGCGTTCAATCAAGATCATTCCCTTCAATGCATGATTCATTAAAACAAGGCTCGATTACGTCAAGTGGAGGTGCACGCACTATTGCTGATGGAATTTCAGTAAAAGTTCCAGGACAGTTAACATTTGGAATAATCAAAGAATTAATTGATGAAATTGTTCTAGTGGATGATACTGAAATAACAAAAGCGATGTTTCTATTAATGGAGCGTATGAAATTTGTCGTAGAGCCAGCTGGAGTAGTTAGCTTGGCATATCTTATTTCAAAAAAACCATCTCCTGGAAAAAAAGTTGTAGCAATTTTAGCAGGTGGAAATGTCGACATGTATCTTTTAGGTCAAATTGTAGACAAAGGGCTTGCAGCAATGGGCAGATTATTGAAATTAACAATATTACTCCCAGATAGACCAGGAGCTTTCAAGGAAATTGTAGATGAAATAACGCTTGCAAATGCAAATATTGTAGAAGTTGTTCATGACAGACTTAGCTCTCACATCAATGCAGGTTCTGCAGGGGTAACTCTGAGTCTAGAAACGCAGGGTCAAGCACAAGCTGATTTGTTAATTGAATCTTTAAAGAAAAAAAATATCCAGTTCAAATTAATGACATAATTTTATTTGAATTTTTTTTTGGCAAATTTAGAAAGACCTTCTTTCTTTAATTGTTCAGATTCTTTCATTACAGAGTCATGTTGTGTTGATTTGTGTAGTTTTAGCTTCTTTTTTAGTTCTGGAAATTCATTAGCAAGAATTTTCATTGCGTATATTCCTGCGTTTCCAGATTTGTTTATTCCAACAGCTACTACTGGAGAGCCTGATGGCATTTCAGTGATAGATAGTAATGAATCTAATCCTCCAAACGCAGAAAATTTTGATGTGTTATTTTTTTTCGGATGTTTATCATTATACACAAGTATCGGAACTCCGATTACGGGTATTACTGTGTGTGATGCAATCATACCAGGCAAATGTGCAGCACCTCCAGCGCCCGCAATAATTACACTAAATCCCATTTTTTCTGCATGTTGTGCATATTCTGCCAATCTAGAAGGAGTACGATGTGCAGAAACAATTTGATCTTCATGTTTGATTTTAAATTGATCTAGTATTTCCGATGCCCCTTGCATAACTCTACTATCAGAACTTGATCCCATGATAATTCCAACTAATGGTTTTTTGGAATATGTCATAATTATAGAAAAAACAGGAGACTAATTATCTATAACTATTAGAAAAAATCCAACAAAGTTGTTCAAATCAACATTACCTATTTTTAATCGATGTTGAATGGTGTTATAATGGATAAAATTCTCGGCATTATTGGTGGAGGTCAGCTTGGTATGATGATAACTGAGGCTGCAAAAAAAATGCCAGAACATATATCGAAAATCATTGTTTTAGATCCCACACCAAATTGTCCTGCATCACAGGTGGGTGCAGAGCAAATTATTGCTGATTTTAAGGATAAAAATGCCATAATTGATTTAGCAAATAAAGTAGATATCATTACTTATGAAATTGAATCAGGAGACAGTGATGTCTTAAAATCAGTTGAAGACAAATCTGAAATCAATCCATCTCCTGAAACATTAAAAATTATCCAAGATAAATTCTTACAAAAATCATTTTTATTAAAAAATGATATTCCTGTTGCTGATTTTCTCGAAATAAAAAATATTGATGATGTAAAAACAGGATTGGAAAAATTTGGTTTTCCTTCAATGTTGAAAGCACGTCGTGATGCTTATGATGGCAGGGGAAATTATAAAATTAATTCAGATGATGAAATACAAACAGCATATGAATATTTTAAAGGGCAATCTTTACTCTTGGAAAAATTTGTCTCATTTAAAATGGAAATCTCAGTAATTGCATCTAGAAACACCACCGGTCAAATTAAGACATATCCAGTAGTTGAAAATATACACGAAACAAGTGTTTTGAGAGAAACGATTGCTCCTGCCAGAGTTTCAGAGAATATTTCAAAAAAGGCAGAACAAATAGCAGAGAAAACAATGTCGGTGCTAAAGGGTGCAGGAATATTTGGAATTGAGATGTTTGTCACAACAAACGATGATGTCATAATTAATGAAATAGCTCCCAGAGTCCACAATTCAGGACACCATACTTTACAATCTAGTGAAACATCACAATTTGAACAACATTTGAGAGCAATTTTGGGATTAAAGTTAGGTAGTACAAAATTAATTCACAATACTGTAATGTATAACATTTTGGGAGATGCTACGTTTACAGGAGAATATATGCCGCTAAATGTATCTGGCGATGGATTGTATTTGAAAATGTATGGCAAAAAAATTTCCAAACCATTACGTAAATTAGGTCATCTTAACATAGTTGGAGAAAATAATGAATCGATTGATGAATTATTGAAAAAACTACAATCAATTAAACCAAAAACAATTGTCAAAGCATCTGAATAGATTTATTTATTGAAGACCACAAAATTGTTTATGGCTTTAACTCCTGCATTAATCATAACTGGTATTGCTATTGCGTTATTGGTAGTTTATGGCATGGATGTAATTGTAGGCTATAGTACTGAAAGTGGTGAGGGATTCATCCCATTTGATCATAAAACAAGAGGAATGGGATTGGGAATTCCTGCACTAATTTTACCAATTATAGCATATTTCATTTCAAGAAAAGAATCTTCAAAACCTCTCGGAATAATGATAATTATTGCAGGGATTCTAATCATATTGGGTGGCGTAGTAGTTATTGGTAATGCAGATCCTACTGAATCAGAATCAACCGGACGTAATGTTCTTTCAGAAACAATCCCGTTAATTATTGCAGGACTAATACAAATCGGATTAGGCATACTTAAAATAAAAAAATCTTAAAGAAAAATAATGCCAACATGTGCTAAATGTGAAAATGATGTCAAAAAAGTATATGATTGTGATCATACCGCTTTTCAAGAATATTGTGTAGAATGTTATACGGAATTACATTACTATCTAACCGAAAAGGACTAAGATAATGCCAACAGATAGAGAAATCGCAATTTATGCATTAGGAAAAACAGAAGGAGTTCATTCTATTGCAGAAACTCTTGGAAAAGGTTTGGATGATGAGAAATACATTGAATCGTGGAAGAAAACAATGAAAATGCTTGGAATAGATATGACTCTAAAAGATCTTGAAAAAATTTACAATGAATTTGCGACAAAAATGGAAGAGATTGTAAAAAAAGATGAAGTGAAAAAATCAAAATAGAGAATTTTCATATACTCTAAAAATAAGCCAATTATATTGAAAGCAATAATTTTAGCAGGTGGACGTGGGAAAAGATTACGACCAATAACAGATTATGTTCCAAAACCCCTGATTCCAATAAAAAATATTCCCATCATTGAATGGCAAATTAAATATTTAAAAAAATTTGGGATCGATGAAATAATAATCTGTACAGGATACAAACAAGAAACAATTGAGAATTATCTAAATGTAAAAAAAATAGGAATTAAAATAAAATTTTCAGTTGAAAAATCGCCATTGGGTACAGGGGGGGCTATTAAAAAAGCAGGAAAAATGATTAATGAGAAATCATTTTTTGTAATTAACGGTGACACTATAACTAATATTGATTTGAATAAATTGAAAGAAAAATCAAATTCCATAGCATCAATTGAATTACGAACTAATTTTGGGATACTGGAAACAAAAGATAATAAAATAATAAAGTTCAGAGAGAAAAAAGAAATTATAGATTCGTGGATGAATGCAGGAATATATCATCTAGAAAAAGAAATTCTAAAAGACTTGCCCAATAAAGGAGATATAGAAAAAACAGTCTTTCCAGATTATGCTAAAAAAGGAAAACTAAACACGGTTAAATTTAAAAATGTTAAATGGTATTCTATTGATTCATTCAAAGATATGGAAGAATGTTCTTTAGAAATAGAAAAAATAATAAAATAAAATAGTAATTTTATGCGCCTGTTCTGTGAAGAGTAACCATCATGTATGCTACTTCTTCGACAAATGACTCATCTTTACTTACAGATGCGTATTTTGTAGCATCATTCCAAAATGTTGGAACTTTGGAGGGTTCTTCAATAAATGATTGTTCCGTCAACATTTTGACTCATTATTTATTCTCATAATACTCCACCTCAATGAAAATTAACTTATTTGTAAACAGATACACTAGAATATCTGCCAAATGGAAGTATTTTCATGCGTATTGGATGTAGTTTAGGCTCATTGCTTTCAATAACCAATGTTTTGGAATGCTCAGAAAGTCTCGCAAAAACTAAAGTGGATACCATTTGGGTTCCTGAAACATGGGGGATGGAGAATTTTTCTATGCTTAGTGCAGTGTCAAATAAAACGAAAAATCAAAAAATAGGGTCATCAATAATCAACATCTACTCAAGGAGTCCTGCAACAATTGCAATGGGTGCAGCAACTGTAGATGTTTTATCAGATGGACGATTGATACTGGGACTTGGAACAAGTAGTTTACCTATTGTAGAGGATTTTCATGGGAGTACATTTGATACACCATTACAACGAATGAAAGAATATG
Source organism: Candidatus Nitrosopumilus sp. bin_68KS (assembly GCF_054095825.1). Classification (NCBI taxonomy): domain Archaea; kingdom Thermoproteati; phylum Nitrososphaerota; class Nitrososphaeria; order Nitrosopumilales; family Nitrosopumilaceae; genus Nitrosopumilus; species Candidatus Nitrosopumilus sp. bin_68KS. The sequence continues at coordinate 123,118 of NZ_JBSWSP010000009.1, read as the reverse complement.
TTGAAATTATTAGATTAATTTTGTCTGGAAAATTAGTAAATTACAATGGAAAAATTTTCAATTTAAAGAATTTCACATTGTTAATAAAACCGAAGAGGCAATCAATACCAATCTATCTAGCAGCAATAAATCAAAAAATGGTTGATTTGGCATGGAATGCAGGAGATGGTGTGATTTTTTATTTAAGACCCATAAATGAAATGAAAAATACAATTTCAAAAATGCAATCCAAGAAAAAAATTGATGTAACATGTCAAATAATAACTAGTGTTTCAGATGATTCAGATGATGCAATTAAACGAGCAAAAAAAACTTTGGCATTTTATATTTCTGTAGGAAAAATATATAGAAGATTTTTAGCAAAAAATGGATTTAAAAATGAAACAGATGCAGTATATCAAGAATATAAAAAATCAGGTTTCAAAACAAATCATGAATTAATTTCAGATTCAATGTTACAAGCATTAACAATTGCTGGAACATCCGAAGAATGTAAAAAACAACTTACAAACTTTAGAGATGCAGGGATAAACTTACCAATAATGCAATTCAATCCAATAGGTAATGTATCAAAATCATTTAGTTTATTCAAAAAAACATTTCTAGAGGATTAATATGAAAAAAGTAGCAATCATAGCATATGGCATAACACCTTTCACAAAAGAGGATCAGAAAATAGAATCAGTTTTACTAAAATCTACAAAAAATCTTTTTGAAAATAATTCAAATATGGATAGAAATGATATAGATGCGGTTTTAGTATCTACAAACAATAATGAAAAGTACCTATCACCTGTTTTATCAGAAATGGCAGGCATTCAACCAAAAATTGCACATTCAATTGAAAGTTTATGCAATTCAGGTACGAATTCAATAGTTTCTGCATATTCATACATCTCCTCAGGTTTAGCAGAAATGGTCCTTATCTCAGGTGCAGAAAGATACGATAGTCCAGGACAAATATTAGAATGGGATAATTCTCGAGGAGAGTATAAACATCCAATTTATTGGGCATCAATTTTTACAAAATCATACAAACGTGAATTCTCAATTACAGATGAAGATTTAGCAGTTGTACCAGTTAAAAATCACAAACAAGCAAAAGAAAATCCTAATGCAATATCAGATAAAATCTATTCAATTTCAGATGTAGTTAATTCTAAAAAATTAACAGATGATATTCGGTTGTTGGATTGCTCAAGACCATGTACAGGTGGTGCATCAATTATACTTGCTTCAGAGGATATTGTAAGAAAAAATACAGATCAGCCAGTATGGATTACAGGGATTGGTCAAAAAACAATTTCGGCAGGTTTCACTAAAAATATGTCATTAAGTTCTATGGAGTCAACTAAATTGGCAGGAAAAACTGCATTAAAAATGGCAAACAGAACAATTTCAGATATGGATACTGCAGAAATCCATGATGCATTCTCTGTTTGTGAACCCCTTGCATTAGAATCCCTAGGATTTTCTAAATCAGGAAAAGGCATCAATACGGTTAAAGAATTACTTGATACAAATAATTTCAAAATTAATCCTAGAGGAGGGTTAATTGGTTCAGGACATCCACTGGGAGCAACAGGTATTGCTCAAACTATAGAGATCACTCAACAATTACAATCAACAGCAAATAAACGTCAAGTTGATAATGCAAATATAGGATTAGTTCACAACATGTCTGCAGCTGCAACATCCTCAACAGTGTTGGTTTTAGAAAAATGAATTTTGAATCAGAGTTATCTCAAGGGAATTTCTACATTCCAGAATGTGTGAAATGCTCAAAAATTGTTTGGCCACCATCAGATTTTTGCAATCATTGTTTTGGAGAAATTACATTTAGGAGAAAAATTTCAGATGGAAAAATAATTGAATTTTCACGCAAAGATGAAGTATATTTCTGCCTAGTTGAATTTGAAAATCAAATTAGAGTAATGGCTAAAATGTCAAATATTCCCGAGATTGGAAAAATTGTAAAAATAATAAAAGCTGGAATCTCTAATGAGGGTTATTTTTTTGAAATTACTTGAATTTTGTATAGATGTAAGGGGTTTCAGTTTTCTGATCAAATGTCCACACAGTAGGCAGTGAAACAGTATGAGTTACATCAAGATGGTGTTTTTCTATAAGTGAACTCCATCCCCCATTACCCAAATTACCCGATAGTTGTCTTTTAGAATGTGTTCCTGCAAATACTAAACCGGTTTTGTATTTTAGATCAGAAGTAGAATTAATTTTTTCAATTATATTTGTGGCTAAAACATCCCCTCCCATTTGAGGTAAACCTCCAATGAAAAAAATTGGATGAGTTAATTTGATTTGTGAATAATCAAATTCTAAAGCATCAATACATTTAGGATTAAAATTTTGATTTGTTAATTTACAAATTCTCTCTTGTAATTCTACTAATACATCATCAATTTCAATGCTATGTGAAGTTAATCCTAAAAGTGCTCCACAAAAAGCAATTCGCCCATCACCTGAACCAATATCAACTAATTCAGCATATCCTAAATGTTTTGCAAAATTAGACATGACATAAGCTGACATGATCCATGTTGGGTAGAAAGGTTGACAGCTAGTGCCATGTTTAATGCTGTTTAACCAGTATTCATTAATATCGCCTTCATAGATTATACATTGAATTCCTGTAATTTCTTGTTCAAATGAATTAAAGTAAATGGGATTTTTCTGAGCAAACTCATGTAAAGATTTCAAATGATTTTCATCTATGGGAAATTCACTAGATGGAGAAGAAGGGATTACCTCTTGAATATGAGCACTGCCCACATAATTTTTTGCAAATTCTTGTTTTATTTTAATCAAATTTGATGTAATTTCATCTAACATTATTTTTCTAAAATTAAGGGTACAGATAAACTCATTGTGACTTTAAATTCGTTTTTGATAAAATTAATCGAATTTCATCTTCTACTTTTTTGAGTTCATTAATGGTAGTAATTGTTAATTGTTCATTATGTTTAATTTCATCATCGGTAGGATCCATTATTAATTGAAATTCCAAATGCTTGATAGTATTTAGATAAAAATCACGTTGCTCAAATAATTTCTCAATGGTTAAATCTGTCAGCAATAAATCTAAAAATTAGGCGTATTTATGAATTAGAATGTTCGATGACTTCAGAATCATTGAATAACAATAGCCACCGAAATTCATTTCTGAATCAGTTCTAGTTATTTTGTATTTTTTAAAAATGTTAATATGAAAATGACCTTAATCTGACATTTTTTTGAGTTATTATGTAATTACCTTCTTTTCTATATCTATATTCGGAGTAATACGAGTATGAGAAGAAAAACATCATCAATTACAATTACCAAGCAAAAAAGTATCAAAGAAACAACAACAAATAATCAAAAAGCTGCCAGAACAAGAAGACAGAGGGGATATCAATGGGAAGACACCATTGTTAAACGATTTAATAAAACAGATAACTGGAAAGCATTTCGCCTAGGATCACCAAGCATCGCATTACCTGATGTGTTGGCTGTCAATACCGATAATAGTACAATTTTTACAATAGAGGCAAAATCAGGTACTAGTACATCATTACCCGTTCCTGCAGATCAAATTGAAAGATGTTTGTCATGGATTAAGACTTTTGACATTTACAAAAAAAGAAATGTCATTTTGGCGTTTAAATTCCTATCAAAAAAAAGGATCGATATAGGAAAATATGAAAGCCGAGAACTAAGAGAATTTTTCAAGATTTGGGACGAATCCTTGGAGATAACTGACTGTGTATGTAGTTATGATGGTAAATTTTTTGCAAAAATAGACGGTAAAAGAAAAGAACTATTCCTAAAAGAATGCAATATGCCCTTTAAGACAAAACAAAGAACTAGTGCCTAAATCCACACATTTTTGCAAATCATTTTTTAAGGATAAGACGCAATCAAATGTATTGACTGATGATAAATCCAACATAGAATCAAATGAGATAAGTTCTGATGCATTGCTTGAAACAGTGTCAGATGCAGAAGTGAATTCTCGCATTAGTTTTGAAGAATTTACCGATGAAAGGATATTGATTAGTCATGATGCATTTGGAAATAAACAAATGAAAATCAAGGTACTCGAAGTGTCGGATGAAAATCCCCCATCAAAATGGAAGTTCGGGGATCGGGTCAAAGTAACAAAAATTCTTGTAACTATAAAACATCTCACTACACAACAAGTTGAGGAAGGAGAATTTGACATAGAGGCTATTGAACGAGAATTAGCTGAAAAAAGACATTATACTTCAACTAATAGATGGATTCCTGCAAGTGATGTAAAAAATGGTTATGTGGTAGGATCAAAGCACACTAGATTGATCAGTGATGCAGCAGCATTAGATTACATTGTTTTTTAATTAAAGAATAAATTAAATCATTCATGTAAAATTCAAATGTATCGATTCCAATTTTAAATTTAGAATGGATTCTTCAGATGTTTTTCGCAAAAGAAATCTCACTAAAGTAAATTTTGATTATGAAGAGTTGATTGGAAGAAACTTTTCAGATTCTGATATGAGGGGAGTCAATCTGAAAAATAGAGATATCCACAATGCAGATTTGAGTTGTACTGATTTGAGAGAAGCTGACCTAAGTGATACCATATTGTTTTATGTAAAATTAAGAGGATCTGATATGAGGGGAGTCAATCTTTCTAATGCAAAACTATGGGATGCTGAAATGTATGGAGTAAATCTTGTAGGAGCTGACATTAATGGAGCTGACTTGTTTTATTCAGATTTGAGAAATGCCGATTTGAGAAATGCCGATTTGAGCGGAGTTAACCTTAGGCATACAAACTTTGAAGGGGCAATTTTTACTTCAGCTGATTTTACAAACACAAATTATGACATACATACACTAGATACTATTTCAGGTAATGCAAAAACAGCATTAAAAAAGAATGGTAGATTGTGGTAAAACACAATCATTACTATATGGTTATAGTGCTTTCAGAATATTCAGGAACTCTCTTAGGAATCTCAAAGATTTCAAGAGATTCTAAATATTTTAAGTGTTTTAATATTGATTTTTCATCTCCTAAAGATATCAAAATTCTATCATTGTGCTGAAACACATATTGTGTAATGTCTGAAGGGTATTGTTCACCATTTACATAAAAAATCAATGAATAATCTTCATTGGCACAATATTTTTTATTTTTACTAGAATCATTATTTTTTAACATTATACAATCCGAGGATAATTCCAATCCAAAGGATTCAAAAAGCATTACAAGAGGGACATTAGTTGCATGTTTATGAATAAGATATGGATTATCATTTTCAAAGTGAATGTATTTGCTAGAGAGCTGGAATTGTGAAAGACCAAAGTTTAGTTTTGTATTGTCAATAATTACTGCAATTGCAGCATGTGAGTGCTCACTTCCATACTCACCAACACCATATTGATTTACCAATATTTGTTCAGGAGTCAAATTTAGAGTATTTTCAATAATTTGTGAATCAATATCAGTTTGATTCACAAAATAAAACAAGTAGAATCCAGATGAAACCGCAATGAAAATTACGATAATTAAAAAAAATATTTTGCTGTTTGATTTTGATTGGATTTCTTCTGAAATAAAAATATCTGAATTACTTTCTTCTAGGCGTCCAGGCAAACTATGATCAGAATCAATGTCTTTTGGAAGTATTTTGTCAGAATTATCAGTCAATTATTTACGATATATCATGATTCTATAAATTTCCTAGATATTCAGTATTTTGGTTTTGAATATCTGAAAAACATTATAAACAAAAGAATTTGAAAACCATTATGAGTTCAAAAGAATTCGACGTGAATGGGACAGATTATAAAATAGTATTAACAGAACAAGTGATCGGTCACGTAAATAACCTCAAATCACTATATAATGCAGCATATGAAGACCCTGAAAGTTTTGAAGATGTGAGTTCTGAAATTTCAAGTACTATTAACGAAATAGCAAGCACCGTAGAGCCACCAGCAGAAGACAGTGATCTGGATGGATTAATTCAAGAAATCATCAAAGCAGTAGATAGTAAAGCCGATGAAATTAAAAAAGAACTTGAAGCAAAAGAAAAACCTGTTAAAAAATCAAAATCTAAAAAATAGTCTCATTTGACTATAAACTCATAAAAATTTGGGGGATAAATTATATTCTAAATCAGATAATTGTAATTATGTCAAAAAGCTGTGAATGTGGTATCTGTGGACATCATAGCGAATCAGAATGTCGTGAAAAAGAATGTAAATGTTGTTTGAATTTTCATGAAAGATCAGGCCCTAAAAGAAAATAATATGTTTTAAGATGAATCGAGTTTTTTATAGCAGCTACATTTTTTTGAAATGTGTCTAGAGCATCCAAATAATTTATGATCTTTGCATCCACATAAGATACATTTTTTTCCAGCAGTCATATTTTTTCAATCAAACTTTCGGTATCATCAATCATTTTTTTATCTTCAAGTGCCTCCAATATTTTAAATCTCATATTTTTTATTCTATGAACATCATCTGCATATATTGGCATCATTGTTTCGATTTCTTGTTCAAAAGAATAGTTTTGTAAATATTGCTGAAATTTAGATTTTAATGGTTTAAAATCCGATGACGGGATCTTCTCAACATCCATTTTATTACCAATTACTTTAAGAAATCCATTAATTTTTAGCATTTCTTTTTTGATATATTCTAGATCTCCAGGTTTATCTTGAATTTCTTTGAGGTGATTATAGGATTCAAGAATCTGGATTAAGATATTTTTCAGATGATCGTTATAGGTTACCACAAATAGTTGTAAGTTGTATCTAATCTAAAGTTTAGGAAAAATAGCTTTACTAGGTCTAAAAGTTACACATTTGCTTTAAATTATCACAAATTATTTGAAATGACAATGCAGGGAGATGCGTATCTAAAGTGTATTGACCCTCAATGTGGTTTAGAATATCCAGTTGAGAGTACAAATGTACAATGTACAGAGGGTCACCTGTTAGATGTAAAATACAAAAATAAACCTCCAACAGAGTTAAAAGAAGTATTTTACAAGAGGCGTAATTCAGAAGGGAGTATTTTTAATGAAAGTGGAGTTTGGAGATTTAGAGAATTACTAAATTTTTGCCAAATAGATACTGAAAATCTTGAGGAATGTTCAAAATATTTGGTTTCATTAGATGGTGCAGAAGGGAGACAATCAAAACCATATCAAATGTCAAAAGCCGCAGAATTCATAGGAATTTCAACAAAAAATTTATGGCTACAGCCAGAAGGATACAATCCAAGTGGCTCATTCAAAGACAATGGAATGGTAACAGCAGTAACACATGCAAAGATGGTTGGAGCAAAAAAAATTGTTTGTGCATCTACAGGAAACACTTCTGCATCTGCAGGAATGTTTGCTGCAAACGAGGGAATTGATTGCGATGTATACATTCCATCAGGACAGATTGCGCCTGGAAAGCTTAGCCAAGCATATCAATTTGGAGCACAAATTTTACAAGTAGATGGTAATTTTGATGAGGCATTAAAACAATCATTGGATGATGCTCAAAATCATGAAGGATACACTGTAAACTCAATTAATCCATTTAGGATTGAAGGTCAAAAAACAATTCCATTTAGAGCATTAGAATATCTCAATTGGGAATCTCCAGACTGGATTGTTTATCCAGGTGGGGCTTTGGGAAATACTTCAAGTTGTGGAAAAGCACTAATGGAATTGTATGAATGGGGCTGGATTAAAAAAATTCCAAGAATAGCTGTGATTAATTCAGACGGTGCAAGTACATTATCAGATTTGTATAATGGAAAATTTGAAAATGAAGAACTCAGATGGAATAAAGGAAAGCCCAATACGGCATTAATTTCTAGATATTATGATCATTTAGATAAAGAAGGTATTAAACCAAAAACTAAAGCAACTGCAATTCAAATTGGAAGGCCTGCAAATATTTTGAAGGGTTTACGTGCATTAGAGTTTACAAATGGTGTGGCCACCACAGTTTCAGACTCAGATATGCTTGATGGGATGTCAGTAGTTGGATTAAACGGATTTGATTGTGAAATGGCATCAGGAGCATCAGTGGTGGGAATAAAGAAGCTCATCGGAGAAGAAATTATTAAAAAAGATGATGTTGTAGTAGGTATTCTTACAGGTAGACAAAAAGACGCCATGCTGCCAGTAGAGTATCATCAAAACCCAAATAATATTTTTGCAATACCTCCAAAAAAATAAACCTAGAATTAGGCTCAAATATCAATTTAGTTTTTGACATCTCAAGAGTTAAATCCATGCATTACAGAAATATTGCAACCAAAAGATGGTGCAAAATAACTAAAATGAGTAATTCGTGTATTTCTAAAATATTCGGGAAGGCAATAAAATGGTAGAACTTTGGATGGAGCTTGCCGCATTAGCAGGATTAATTGGATTATCTGGTTTTTTTAGTGGTTTAGAAGTATCATTAGTAGGTACCACTCAGGCTACTGTAGAACAATTAGTAAAAGAGAAACGACGAGGTTCCAAAGCTCTTCAAAAACTCAAATCAAATCCAGGATGGATGATGTCAGCTGTAAATCTTGGAAATAATTTAGTAAACATTGGATCATCAGCATTAGCAACTGTAGTTGCCATAAAATTATTCGGAGATAGTGGGCTTGGGATTGCAGTGGGAATTATGACATTTTTGATTATTATTTTTGGGGAAGTTACGCCAAAAACATATTGTAATGCCAATGCAACTAAAGTTGCACTTCGTTCAAGCGGGATTCTGCTAATGTTTAGTTATGCCACATATCCAGTAGTCTGGACATTGGAGAGAATTACCAGAGTGATGATCAAGATTACTGGAAGTGATTATCTCCCACCAGCATTAACTGAAAATGAAATCAGAGGAATTATTGATCAGGGACATCGAGATGAAGCATTAGAATCACATGAACGTGATTTACTTCATAGGGCATTAGAATTTGATGATACAGTAATTCGTGCTGTCATGACCCCTAGAATGAAAATGCAGTCACTTCCTGCAAAGATGCTATTATTTGAAGCATTACCAATAATTAATCAGAATTCTCATTCCAGAATTCCAATTTATGGTGAAACACATGATGACATTGTAGGATTTATTCATGTAAGAGATGTGTTAAGAGAACTTGAATCTGATAATAAAATGAAGACATTAGAGCAAATTTCAAGAAAACCTGTTTTTGTATCTCAAGAAAAAATGGTTACTGCATTATTAAGAGAAATGAAAGGTAGAAAAACACACATGGCAATAGTGATTGATGAGCATGGAGGAGTAGAAGGACTAGTAACATTAGAAGATCTTATTGAAGAAATTCTTGGAGATATTGAAGATGAAACAGATTCGCCTCAATCAATTAAATATCACTCTATAGATAAAGACACAATAATCACAACAGGAGATATTGAAATCGAAAAAATTAATGAAATTTTTAAATCAGATTTACCTGAAGGTGATGATTACAGTACACTAAACGGATTATTACATGAGAAATTACAAGATATTCCTCAAGAGGGAGACAAATTAGAATTAGGTAAAGTGCGTATAATTGTTGAAAAAGTTGTAAAGAACCTCCCTGAAAAAATTAGAATAGAACGTATGACAAAATAATTTATTCTTTAGCAAAACGCTCTTGTAATTTCTGTTTTTTTTCTTTCATATGAAAAATTGATTCAGTATGAGCAAATGATTCTTCATATGATTTACCAAACAACATTGCCTGTAAAAGCATATGATTTTCAGGAATAACTATGCCTGTTTGATCATCTGAATACATCATTTGAACGGTATCGCCAATAGATGTAGTCATGTTTGCATGAATGTGAATCATGTTTGTATCAGTGAAATTAAAACCCATATCTTTAGCATAATCTCGAATATCTTTTGTTCCTTTTGCAGTCCAAATAGTAGCTACGCCAAATTCATTTGTAAAAAGGTCATGGATTTCAGAAGGTTTAGGAGCAATATCTTTGAATCTTATATCCATGATGTGTAAATGCATTTGTCTTGAGGGAACTTTGATGGCCCTAACATAAAGTGGCGCATCTTTTCCAAAATACATTTTTACATCATCTCCATGATGGGGTTTTTCAGACATTTCTATTGTATCTGTAACATCTTTTTCTGTTTGTTCAATATCGGCCCACCTTCTTATCAAAGTCACATCAAAACGAATTATTTTTTCTCCAAATTTTGCACGTAATGGTTCTAAAATTCTGCCCATTCCAGTAACATTGCAACTTCCTTGCATAACGTGATGCTTCCCTAATGCTTGATCATAGTTCACTCTTGAATTAAACAATAAATCAGAAACAGATTCATCTCCAACAACGGTTTCACCTCCCTGATAAATAGCAGGAATATTTTTTGGCTCATAGAGGTTTAGTTTATTTTTGAAACCATAACCTCCAGGAGAAGCATCAATCACCAAATCACAATCATCAAGAGCTGATTCAATAGAACCTGCAATTTTATAATTTGAGAACGATGTGATTTTGTTGGCTGGAACATATACTTCAAGCCCTTTTGAAATGGCGACATCTACTTTTTCATCAGGAGAATATTTGCCTATTCCAATAACAGTGATTTCAGGATCATCTTTTAGAAATGAAGTGATTCTACTTCCTATGGAGCCATATCCGTTAACAAATACTCTCTTCATAATTCCGCTATGATTGACCCTTTTATTTAGATTAGTTCAATGAGATTATGATTTATTTTCTAGGTCGTCTTCGAGGATTTTTTTCATAAAAAATCTCCACATTCTCATTCCATTTTTCATTTTCAGCTAAATGCGAACAATGATGTGGTTTTTTTCCATTTTTCGATAGTATTTCACTATGTAAGACATAAAATTTATCAATCTCATCAATCAAGACATCGAGAAATTCTGAAGCATCCTTTACCTCCATGCTTTTAGGATCCTTGTAATTGGAAATAAAACTAGATAAGGTATCAATTTTTGCTTTTTTAATTTTAAATTCGCTAAGAATTCTATATTCAAAAGAAATCATCGTAACCAATGATGTAATTCACTAGTGTATGTTCATTACGGTTATAATTAGAAAAATCGGAAATGGAAGGGCAAGATTTTATGCATTTTTAGAAAGAATTAGGCATGATAAAAAAGTAGACCGAAAGGAAAGTTTTGATGACTAAATCACATATAATCATAATTCGAAGATTAACTATAACCAACATTGGATAAAATTTTATTAATTAAAAAACTGGTAGATGCCATAAAATCATCAAAAGGAGATCCAGAAAGAAATAGATATCTAATCAGAGTGATTAACAAAAATAAAGAGATTTCAAATTCAGATAAAGAATATCTTAAAAATTATTTAGGAATAACTATTTCAGGAAAAATAAAAGATTCAAGACCAGTTAAAAAAATCCCTAAAAAAGACAAGACAATTTTTCTTAATCCAAATTTGATAAAATGTACTACATGTGATAAAGAAATTAAATTTGTTGAAAAATCAATAAGATATAAAAAAAAATGGCACCATGCAAATTGTATTCAACCAATTTTAGAATTTGAGAAATCAGAAAGACGTAATTCAGAAGAAAATAAAACAAGTAAAACAAAAAAACGAATTGACCCCATCTCAATTCTTCTTACCGGATCAATCTTTACAGTTTTAATTGGCTCAGTATTTTTTCTACTAGGACCTATAAGCATGATAGCTATGGGATTAGGTGGAGCAATAACAGTATATCATATGATTGGGGCAAGTGGTAAATTATTTTCTAAAAATGTTTACGCAAGTAAGACTCCGTCTGTATTTTTATTATTTTTGTTAGGATCTCCGTTTTTAATTGCAACAATGATTGCGTATGAAGGGTATTCTTTATTTGAATCACCAGTTAGAATAATACTACTTTGGGCAATGACCATAACATTTTGGTCTACAATGCTATTTGTACCAATGGCGGTATTGAGTAAATATCGTGAAGATACTCAAGAAGAAATCAAATCATATCCAAAAATCAGCATAATAATTCCGGCATATAATGAAGAAAAAGTAATTCAACATACAATTGAAGCAATGATTGAGACAAAATATCCAAAAAAAGAAATAATTTTTGTAGATGATGGAAGTACAGACAATACATTAACTATTGCAAATCAATTCAAAGATAAAATCAAAGTTTTACACAAAGAAAATGGTGGAAAGGCATCTGCTCTAAATTACGGAATAGTCTATTCCACAGGGGAAATCATAGTAATTGTTGATGCAGATACAATAATTGGACGTCACTCATTAAAAGAAATCGTAAAAGGATTCCAAGTAAACGAGCACGTTGCAGCAGTAGCAGGCAATATCAAAGTCAGAAATAAGGTTAATTGGTTAACAAAATGTCAGGCACTTGAATACATTACTGGAATTCAGATTGTTAGAAGGGCATTTGACGTGTTTGGTTCAATTACTATAGTGCCAGGAGCATTAGGAGCTTTTAAGAAATCATATTTGACAGAAGCAGGTGCATATGGAAAAGATACGATTGTAGAAGACTTTGATCAAACAATAAAATTATTGAAAGCAGGTCTAATTACTCAAGCTAGTTCAAAAGCTACTGCTTATACTGAAGCACCTAATACTTTCAAAGACTTTTTTGCACAAAGGAAGAGATGGTATCGGGGCAACATGCAAGTATTAAAGCGACATGCAGATGCTTTGACAAATCCAAGATTTGGATATTTGCAAAGATTGGCTCTACCATATTTATTTTTAGGAATGGTAATTACACCAATCATAGGATTTACTTCTGCAATAAATGCAATTTTAGGTGTTGTTTTAGGAGACTGGTTATATGTTCTTCAGATATCATTAATTTTTACAATAGTACATTATCTAATGACAGCATTGGCCATCAGAATCGATGGCGAAGATCCTAAATTATTGTGGCACGCAGGATTTTTAGTATTTGGGTTTAAACAAATTATAGATGCATTACTACTAAAAGCAATAATAGAGCAATTACGAAATAAAAAAGCAACATGGACAAGTGCAAAAAGAGTAGGGATTTGATTTGATGAATAAAGTGATTATGTTTAGTATAGTTTTTTCAGTTTTATTATTTGTAAATTATACAGATAGTGTTTTTGCACAAGAATCAGAGACAATTGAAGTTGAAATAAAATACACCAATGGAGACAGAGCAGATTTTAATGGAATGAAATTAGTAGTCTATCAAGACTTCAATAAAGAACCACTTTTAGAAAAAAACATGCTAAGTAATCCAGATTTTATCACAGTTCCTGAAAATCATAGATATAAGATTGAAGTTTATTCAAATGGAGTATTTGGAGATGTTGAATACGTACAACTTGAAAAAGATTCTAAAAAAGTTACAATATCAATTCCAATATCAGGGGGAATTCAATTCGAAGTATTTTATAAAAATGGTGAAATTCCCATTAGGGGAGCTACACTAATTTTGAAATCACCAAATAATTTAGAACTAGCGAGAGATATAACCAATGATCAAGGTGAAACAACACGATATTGGATTCAATCCACAACCAAAGAAGGGGATCATTATATTGCAGATGTATATTTAGATGAAATATTTCTCACATCTTATTATCCAATAAAAGTTCAAGCAGGACTTGCAGTTGATCAAAAAATAATTACTAACATTTCAGAAACAGTTGAGGAATTAATCATAATCAATCTATTTGAGGGTTCTAAAAAAATAACCTCAAAAGACGGAAATTACCAAGTGGTATTATTAGATAAAAACGGAAATCAGGTAGATTCAGCCAATCTAAGTTTTAGAGGGGATGCACAATTTTCAAACCTAAAAACGGGAGTATATACGGTTAAAATAAATTCAGACAAAAAAATAGATGACAAATTATGGCCTCAAAATAGTATTCAGATAATTGGAGATACAAACAAGTTTAGTATTTTTAAAAATTCTGAACAAGTTCTCAAGAAAGAAAAACCATTCTATTCGTGTGATTGTATATCATTCAGACTGGATGATGTTCAAGATTATTGGTTAGCAGATGCTCAGATAGAAATAATCAATTTGTTTGCAGAAAAAAATATTCCATTATCAGTTGGTGTGATAGGAAATTTAATTGGAGGAGATGAAAAAATCGTTTCAGTATTAAAAGAAAATTTGGAAAATAACAACATAGAGATTGTTAATCATAGTTGGAATAATGATGTATTAACAAATTTTGATGAAAAAATTCAAGAAGACAATATAGTAATGACGAATAAAAAAATATTTGACGTGTTTGGAGTCACCCCAAAAGCTTTCATACCTCCACAAAATCTCTATAATGATAACACAGTAAATATTTTAAAAAGAAACGGATTCACACATTTAAACTCACATATTACTCAAAATACTAAAATTCAAAATATAGATGATGTTTTTTTTATTGTTCCAGCAATTACAGAAACGGGTGTTTTGTTAAATAATGTGAATTGGAAATTACAGGATAAAGATCACATCAAAGAAAAAATTATTCAAGGCGTAGATGATAAAGGGTATGCCATAGTAATGATGCATCCTCAAGAATTTTCTCAAAATGAAGAAGGAGAATACAGCATTCCCAATCAAAAATCACTTGCTGAATTAGGATTACTATTAGATGAAGTTTCACAATTAGATGCCAAACTGGTGAAGTTAACAGAAGTCATACCTAAAACTGCTAAACTTAATCAAAACCAAACTTCTGAACAAATAGAAAGTACAGAGATAGAAATCAATGGGGAAACTACAGAAGTAATCTTTGGAAAAAAAATTGATTCATGCAACTGCGTGGCGTTTAGACTGGATGATGTTCAAGATTATTGGCTGAATAATGTTCAAATGAGCATCATGGAGACATTTATTGAAAATAAAACCCCACTGACAATCGGAATTATTGCAAACGCATTTGGTAACGATCAAAAAATTACAGGATTTATTGAAAATGCCACTAAAAATAAAGCGAGTTATTTAGAAATAGCAACTAGAGGAATTGGATTAAACCCATTTACAAGTTATGGTAAAATTGAACAAAGTGAAAATCTTAAAGAATCACTTGACATAATTGAATCAATTTTAGATATTAGGCCTCAAGTATTCCTCCCACCAAATAACAAATTTAACGATGATACATTTACCATATTAAAAGAAAATAATATCACACATATCAGCTCTAGTTTAACTAATGGGGATGAACCACCATTTGAATTTAAAAATGAAAATTTTTATAGATTTCCACAAATCACATCAACTGGAAAATACAATCCATCGTCAAATATTTTTGAGAGAGTTTCAAACGACATTATTATTGTAGAGGCGGATCAAAGTATCAATAATTATGGGTTTACAGTAATTTCTATTCATCCACAAGAATTTTCAACAATAACAAATTCAACATATGTCAATTCAATTAATCAAGAACAAATTAATGACTTGGAGAAATTAATCATAGAATTCAAGGATAAGGGGTACAAAATAGTACCAATTGGAAAAATAAATTCCAATTTGATAATCTTGCTTCCCGAATGGATAAAAAATAACGCTGGATGGTGGGCAGAGGGCACAATAGACGATAAGACGTTTGTTCAAGGGATAGAATATTTGGTTAAACAGAAAATAATCAAAGTTTCAGAAAAATCTCAATTACAAACAGGTATGAAAGACGTCCCCGAATGGATAAAAAATAACGCTGGATGGTGGGCAGAGGGCACAATAGACGATAAGACGTTTGTTCAAGGGATAGAATATTTGGTTAAAAACGGTATTATTACATACTAACAACTTTGTAGATTTTACTTGTTTTCCATTTGCATTGCTCAAGAGGGAATTTATTATCACATTTTAAACAAACATATTCAATAGATAGTTCTGAATGAAAATCATTACAGTCATTACAAATGTAATGATTTTGCATTACTCTATGATCAACGCCTAATGCTTTAATTTCTTTTTTACAATTTGGACATAGATCTTTTTCATAAGTACTTTCTTCAGAAATATTTCCACAGTCATAATGTTCGATCAATTTCCCTAGTTTGAAATCTGAACTTTTACATGATGGGCAAAAAAATCTTTGTTCAGTATTAGTAGAATTACAACTACTACACGCAATTTCTTTTATTTGATCAATTGTAATAATTTTTCCATCATTTTCTAATTTTTCAAGATGATTTTTTACAATTAGATTACTTTTACCTACAATCTCTTCAATTTTGCTCACACTTGCTTGTTTTACATTAATCATAGCATTTTCAATTTGTTCTTCAACTGTAAAGTTCTCGTTGCCCAAATTAGTAGAATTAATTGAAGATGTGGAACCATCTAAAAAGAATGAAGCCTCTTTTTCAATAGTATTTAGTATAGATTTTAAATTTTCAAATCTAATTGGTTTTTCAATATAATGACAGACCCCAAGGCGTATAAGATCTTTAATTCCTTCATCACTTTTTTCAGTTGCAGTTTCTAAAATTACACGAATGTCAGGTTGTTTTTCCAAAATTTGAGTCAATAAAGAATGTGCATCCATGTCAGGTAACATATAATCAAGTAAAACAATCGGAACTTGATTTTGAGAGATTAAATCGCTAATTGTAGCCATAGCAACGGCACCTGTATCACAAGTATGAATTTGATTATAGCCCAATTTTTCAAGATAATTTTTTAAAAGAAATCCAATGGCAGGACTATCCTCTACAATTACAACATGATTTTTTGCTTGCATAATAAATTCCGACTAATCATAATGATAATAATTGTTTATAAAATAATGATCCTTTAGATTGGCATAATAATGAATTGTTGTACGATATAAATAATACTCATAATATTGGCAGGCTCAATAATTTCAATGAATAATGTTCACGCATAGGTAGATTTCCTAAGATACATCCAATACAAAACTTATTCAAAAATAGTTGAAGAAAAGAGAGATTCTAAAGGAATTATTTTCATTAAGGGTAATGTCAATCTAAGTATTATAGAAAAACCCATAGAAACTCAAAATGAAATTGAAAAACAGTCGGATCTTGCAATTTTAGTTCAATACACTCAAAGGGTTTATTCAGAAAAATTTATGAAATTAAATATCAGAATTTTTGACAAAAAACAAAACAAGTTAAATGATTATTATTAAAATTGTGGACAAATTCAAAATACAAACATCGAAGTTGCCACAGTAAATGAAGATAGTAAGGGTTTTTCTCATCTAATGGAATTACTAATAAGAATGAGATTTTTCAAACAGAACATCATATTCCAGAAAATTCTAAAAAAGAGACACTAATAGAGACAATTATTACAGAAAATGAAAATTCAAAATTATTACAAGTATTTAATTTAGACAAACAATCCAGTAATAGAAAATCATCATAATCATTACATCACAAAAGACTAAATGGGTCAAGAATTTTATTTTTTTAATTGATACACGGTCCATCACTTGGAATAGGGGCAGTAATTGCATCAGCAGTAATAATTGTCATATTTTTAGGACTTCAAGGAATTACTAATCAGTCAGAATTAACAATGGAGTCAACCCCTCAAATTGAAGAATTAGGGCCAGCAAAAATTACAATGAACACATTTTTGTCAAATGGTTCACCAATTCTTGGTAATTCAAATGCTCCAGTAACACTAGTAGAATTTGGAGACTATCAATGTCATTTCTGTAATGTATTTTTTCATACAACTGAGGATAAAATATTAAAAAATTATGTTGATACAGGCAAAGTACAAATGATTTTCAAAGATTACAACATTATTGGTCCAGATTCAGTTGCAGCATCTCATGGAGCTCATTGTGCAGATGATCAAAAATTGTTTTGGGAATATCATGATATTTTATATTCAAACTGGACCGGAGAGAATAATGGATGGGCCTCATCAGACAATCTTGTAAAATTTGCGCAAGAAATAGGATTGGATATGAACGAGTGGTCTGAATGCATGAATAACCAAAAACATTCACAAATAATTCTTGCAAGTAATGAAGATGCAAGGTCTCTTGAATTAACAGGGACGCCTGCATTTTTTGTCATTGGTCCTGATGGTAAAACTACGCGTATTTTTGGAGCTCAGCCTTTTGAAGTGTTTGAAAATATTTTTGAAGTAGAACTGGAAAAATCAAAATAGCGATCAAATTATTTATAAATAATTTGAAAAATTAGGAAAATTTCCTTCCTAGTTAGTTAGAATTTACACAATAACCTTATTAATGAAATATCGGAGCGAAGCTTATGGCAGCTGGTATTGACGACATTGCAATATACATCCCACGATTGTATATTGACGCATCTGATTTTGCAAAAGCTAGAGGCCTAGACCCAGTCAAATTACAAAAAGGTCTAGGAGTATCTCAAATGTCAATTGTCGATGCAAATCAAGACCCTGCATGCTTGGCAGCAAATGCATGTTTAAAAATAATGCAAAAAAATAAACTCTCTCCAGAAGATATTGGCAGATTATATGTTTCAACAGAATCTGCATTTGACGAATCAAAAGCAATGAACTCATATGTAATTGGAATGCTTGAACAAGTTTATGGTCAAGGTGCTTTTGAGCACTGTGGCGGGGTTGAAACTAAATTTGCATGTGTTAGTGGCTCATATGCACTATATGACAATACAAATTGGATTAGAGCAGGAGAAGCTGAAGGCAAACACGCACTAGTTGTAGTATCAGATATTGCAAAATACGATATGGGTTCTAGTGGCGAAATGACTCAGGGTGCAGGAGCTGTTGTAATGTTACTTAATGATAATCCACGATTATTAGCATTTGATCCTAAAGTTACCGCAACATCAATTAAAGATGAATATGATTTTTACAGACCATTTGGAAAAGAAACACCAATTGTACATGGACAATATTCTAATTTATTATACATGATTCAAGTTAGAAAAGCACTTGAATCATACAAGAAGAAAGTTATTTCATCAGGATTAATCAAAATAGAACCAGGTGAAACAATTTTAGATCATATGGATTACATCCATATGCATTTACCATATAGTAATATGGGGAAAAAGGCACTAGCATATTTAGTTAGACATGAATGGCGACAACTACCAAGATGGAAAAGAATTCTACAAGAAATAGGTGTAGAAGAGCCAAGACCAAAAGATCCACGCGGTACAATTGAATCAGTTTTAGCTGATGAGGAATTTATGGCAAAAGATCATGAATTTACCAAACTTTTTACAAAAACACGTGAATATCAAGAAGTGTATGAATCAAAACTATCAAGTTCTTTAATTGCATCAAGTATGATTGGAAATTTGTATACTGCATCATTGTATTTAGGATTTAGAAGTAGTTTGGAATATGAATTCCAAAAAGGAATTGAATTAGAATCTAAAAGAGTAGGATTTGGATCTTATGGAAGTGGAAGTAGTGCAATGGTATTCAGTGGAGTAATTCAGCCAGAATACAAAGAGATTGTAAAAGATATGAATTTAGAAGCAGAGATTGGAGATAGAAAGAGATTGACATGGGAAGAATATGAAGAATTACATGAAAACAAACTACTTCCTGAAGAATCCATGGTTCATTCAAAGAAAGAGTTTGTACTAGTTAATGTAAATACAGAAAAAGAATCTAGAGGCGAAAGACGCTATATCTTTAATGAATAGATGTTCTAAAAATAATTTTAAGTTAGAGGTTAACAGTAGTTAACGAACACAATAATCGTGAAAAAATAGAGTCGTTTTAGATAAAAAAAGAAATTAGCCTATTTGAGTTGAGGTTTTACTATTCCCCATTTTTGTTCATATTCGTCTCTAGTAATGGGAATCCTAGATTTGCATTTTAGACATCTTCGCATTTTAGTATGCTTTGAAAATCTCCAAACATGGGCTTCACTTTTTTGGTGACAGTTCATGATAATCTGAATTTGTTATTGACTTAAGCATGTTGTTACTTGAATAATTCTAATTCTTGAAGGATTTTACTCATAGAATGCTTCCAACCTCTCATAGCATCAATATCATGTGGACGATTTTTTTCTAGATCTTCTTTTTGTTTTAGTAGTTCCTGATGTCTTTTATTCTCAATACTAGTCAATAATCAGGTGTAATATTGGTCTTAAATTAAGCCTATCATAGATTAGAAAATAATTATCCCCAGAATTCAATTTGTTTTATTGTACACACACTTGTTTATTATAACAAAAGTCATAGTTAAATCATGAATTCTATTGCATGGAAATGTTACAGATGTGATTTGACTTTTAAAGAAAAGCCAATTGCCACAATCCACAATGATCTTTCAAAACACCCCATAGGAAAAATAGAATTAATTTCAGGGTAAATCCAAATACAAGTGAGTTTTTAAGAAAAACATTACAATGTCAGATGAATCAAGTCCAATTAAAGATCACATATTTGAATATATTGAAAAATCAGAATTAATCCCAAAATTAATTTCTGAGAAAAAGTTTGATTTGATAATTGATGATATTATCGATAATTGTTACGACAAAATAATTTCAATGGATGAAAAAGATGAAGCAGTGGGGATTTTAGCAACCGGGGCACTTCATTATTTATTAACAAATGCGTTAATTCCAAGCCAAAGGAAAGTTAACTATCAAGGAATTGAGATAGATATTGTAATTCCAGATATTAAAACATTAGAAAAAGATCAAAAAAAATCACTAGTAATATGCATACCAAAGTCTTCAGATACAAACATAATCAAAAATAAGATTTCACAATTAGAAAAAATCCAACATGAAAAAGAAAACATTTGGATAGTATTGTCAAAAAATATACCAGTTTCAAAAAAATCATTTATTTTATCTAAAGAAAATAACTCTTTTAGAAAAATTATCTTTGAGATTGCACAGTTTAGTAATGTAAGTGGCACAAGTAAATTCAAAATATTACGGATTTAGATAAAAAGATATTAAATTTAAAAACACATGTGCAAAACATGGTTTTAGTATATTGGTTTAGACATTCTAGTCCCGGGTTAGTTTATCAAACACACAACTAGCTGTAAGATCACCTGTGACATTAACCATAGTTCTAATCATATCTAAAATTCTATCTACAGAAAGCAATAATAAAATTCCAACTGGAGGGATGCCAACTGTTATGAGTATTGTAGACAAGACAATTACACCAGCCCCAGGCACAGCAGGAGTTCCAATAGAAGCCAAAAGGGAAGTTATGATTATTACCAATATGGACAGCATACTCAATTCAATTACAAAAAGCTGTGCCAAAAAAAAAGACAGCTATTACTTGATACAAGGCAGTACCATCCATATTCACAGTAGTTCCAAGTGGAATTACAAATTTTGAAACTCTGGTATCTATCTTAAGATCCTCTTCTGCAGTCTTTAATGTCATAGGCATTGTTGCCATTGAACTGGCTGTTGAAAAAGCCAAAGTTTGTGGATTACGGAATTTTGAAAATGTAGAAGATATTGGCCTCTTTGCTACAAACTTTAAGATCAATGCATATATCAGCAACATGATGCCAAGACCTAGGACAACTGTTCCCATGTATGCCCCTAATCCAACCATTGTTTCTACTCCAACTTGGGCAACCATACCAACAATTAACCCAAAAACTGCAAACGGTACAATTTTCATGGAAATCAATAAAATATGTAATGTTATTTTTTGAATTGATTCTAGTACATCTAGCAGAGGTTTGACTGATTCTTTTGGAAGAACTGCCATCGACAATCCTACAATGAGTGCCATTACCAAAATACTAAACATCTGCCCTTCAAGATATGAAGAAATTGGATTTTTTGGAATAATGTTTGATACTACATTTGGAATGTCATCTAACGAAAAACCTTCTGTAACTTTTAAATCATCTTCAGAAAAGTCATGTGTTTCTTGTAGTGCAGTAAGGTCTAAAATACTCCCTGGCGCTATAATTGATGCAAGTGATACTGCTACAAGTATTGCAATTGTTGTAGTAATTACAAAATACGTAGCAATGCCTAATCCCAGAGTTTTTAATTTATCTTTTGCACCTAAATTAGTTATAGCTACAACAATTGAAGTAAAAATTAGTGGAACAATAATCATCAAAATTATACTCAAAAATATGTTGGCAGGGATTTTAAGATACGATGATAAAGAATCCAAAGTGTCATCATCCAGGCCAACGCCAACATCACCTCCCAAAATTAATCCTACTACCAATCCAATTATCAAAGAGAGTATAACTTGAAGCCACAAGTTTTTGAAAATATAATTTTTAAATGTCATTTAATTCACTTTAAAATTAATTTCATGCTAAGATTTTTCTTAAAAATTTCATACATGGAAGAATCACTCATGTCTCTGATAAAAGGAATTACGCCTATTATTGGCACTCCAGTCAAATTCTTTAAATCACGTGTAAGTTCTTTTGTTTTGTATCCATCTGAATCAAAATTATTGATGATGATTCCCTTTATTGGAATTTTGTACTTTTTGCACATATCTACTGTCATAATAGTATGATTTACTGTTCCAACTCTAGTTCTAGTAACTATTACTGTAGGAATTTTCATGTCTTTAATCAAATCTGCAACAAAGTAATCCTTGAGAATTGGAGTCATTAGTCCACCCATTCCTTCAACTAGTAACATTGAATGAAGTTTTGAGAGTTTTTTGAAATTTGTCAAGACAGAATTGATTTTTGGTTTTATCTTGAGTGTTTTCCATGCAGTATACGGAGATGCAGGAATTGGAAAGAATTGAGGATTCATTAGATTCTCAGGATCATTTACTTGTGCAGCTTTGGATAAAATTTCTACATCTTCGGATTTGAATCCCTTCTTTTGAGCATTCCCAGCTGCAAATGGCTTCATCACACCAACATCAATACCCATTTTCCGTAAAGTCACAGATAATCCAGCAGTGACGTATGTTTTACCAACATCAGTATCAGTTCCTGTTATGAAGATAGAATTCAACAAGGATTATCAAAAATTGTAATTGATTAATCTTATCGTTTGGTTATTAAGAAGATTAGAAATAATAGATTTGTTTGAAGAAAACTAGTTTTGTTTGGCACCCTAACACACAGATGAATGAATGGAGATCTTTTGATCAAATAAAGAGTGCAAAAGGAGTATGGTTAACTGATTCTAAAGGAAACAGAATACTTGATGCAGTAGGTTCAATGTGGTGCAATGTTTGGGGACATTCAAATCCAGAATTAGTAAATGCAATAACTACTCAAAGTAAAAAATTACAGCATTCGTCAATGTTCAATCTAACTAACGAACCTGCCGAAAAACTAGCAGAAAGTCTTGTAAAAATATCTCCAAAAATGAACAAGGTATTTTATTCAGATAATGGTTCATCGGCAATGGAGATAGCCATCAAAATATCATTACAGTATTGGAAAAATATTGGAGAGAGAAATAAGACAAGAATCGCAACTCTAGAAAATGGATATCATGGAGATACATTTGGTGCAATGTCAGTAGGGTATGTTCCAGAATTTTTTGGAAAATTCAAAAAGCAGTTATTTACAACATTACAATTCCCAGTACCAAACAAATACAGAGTTCCAAAAGGATTTGCTTTATTAGATTATCAAAATCATTGTTTAGAAAAAATTGAGCAAAAATTTTCAGAAAAAAATAACATTGCAGCATTTATCATGGAAAGTGGAGCACAAGTTGCAGGCGGAGTAATCATCTATCCAAAAGATTTTCAGAGAAAAATAAGTTTACTATGTAAGAAATACAATGTACTTTTTGTTTTAGATGAGATTGCTACAGGTTTTGGAAGACTTGGTTCTATGTTTCAATATGAAGAACAAAAAAGCATTCCAGACATAGTGGCATATGGTAAAATGTTAACTGGAGGTTATCTCACACTTGCGGCCACATTAACAAATAAGAAAGTATATGATTCATTTTTAGGAGAATTTGATGATTGGAAACACCTGTTCCACGGTCACACATACACAGGAAACCCCATTGCATCATCGGTTGCGTTAGAAAATCTCAAGATGTACAAAAAACATAATTTAATTAAAAAAATTCAGAAGACATCAAAAGTTTTTGAAGAATATTATCAACAAATTTCAGAAATCGATATTGTAGGAGACATAAGGCACAAAGGAATGCTTATGGGAATAGAGTTAGTATCAAACAAAAGCAAAAAGACCCCAATTGCGACTAAAAAATCAATCAACAAAGTATTTTTTGAAGAAGGAAAGAAGAACGGAATCTATCTCAGGACTCTTGGAAACATAGTCATGCTAGTTCCCCCCTTAGCAATAACTGAATCTGAACTGAATTTACTCTTGGAGAAAACCATAGCTACCATAGAATCTGCAAAATCCAAAATTATTTGACTGTTAACCCCCAAGATGCAATTAGGTTAACATTTCCATTATTGTTATAAATGGATTAATTATAATTCCCATTATGAGTGCTCTAGAATTCATCAAAGAGTGTCAAGAAAAAGTATTTTCTGGAATTGGTATTTCATCGGATGATGCAGAAAAATTATTGAATGTTCCAGAAGAAAATTTAAAAGAATTAGCATCTTGCGCAAATGAAATTACCCATGAATATAACGGAAGAAAAGTTGATGTTGAGCAATTAAATAATATCAAAAAAAATGCATGTAGTGAAGATTGTACATTTTGTGGACAGTCAGCATTCTTTGATACAGGAATAGAGACATATCAATTACCATCACCTAAAGAAGTTGTTATCAAAGCACAAAAAGCAAAAGATGATGGTGCAGAATCTTATTGCCTTGTTGCTGCATGGAGAGAGCCATCATCAAAAGATTTTGAAAAAGTTTGCAGTATTATTTCTGAAATAAATGACAAAGTTGGAATTACTGTAGAATGTAGTTTAGGCTTTTTAACACAAGAACAGGCAACTAAATTAAAAGAACTTAAAGTCAAAAGATATAACCATAATTTAGAAACTGCAAAATCTAAATTTCCAGAAATTTGTACGACCCATACTTACGAGGACAGATTAAAGACTTTAGGTATTGCAAGAGAAGCAGGATTAGAATTATGTACAGGCGGAATTATTGGGTTAGGAGAAACAAGAGAGCAAAGACTAGAATTAATTCTTGAATTAGGTAGGTTGTATCCTGAAGAAGTGACAATTAACATTCTAGTTGCAATGCCAGGTACGCCATTAGAATTACAAACAGATCTTCCAAATTCAGAAATAGTAAGAATTTTTTCAGTTATACGATTTTTACTACCAGAATCAGTGATCAAAATTTCTGGAGGTAGGGAATCAAAACTAAATGATTCTGGCGAAGAACTTTTGCAAAGTGGTGCAAATGGAATAATTACTGAAGGGTACTTAACAATGGGTGGAAACGAGGCTAAAAAAGACCGTGAATTAATAGAGAAAATTGGCCTCCAATCATAAACTAGATTTTATTGATTCTGAATTAAGGAATTTAAAGAAACAGAATCTCTATAGAAAATTACGATATGGAAAATCCAAAGGTGCTCATATTACCATCAATAATAAAAAATTTCTAAATTTATGCTCAAATGATTATTTAGGAATTCCAGCTGAAGAAATTCAAACTAACCAACTTCAATCTAGCTCAAGACTGGTATCAGGTAATGATGAATCATATAACAAATTAGAAGAAATTCTTGCCAAACACAAATCACAGCAAAATAGCCTTGTTTACCCTACAGGATACATGGCAAATTTAGGAGCAATTACTACAATTGCAAAAAAAGGCGATGTCATACTAAGTGACGAGTTAAACCATGCAAGCATTATAGAATCATGTAAATTATCTGATGCCAAAGTTATTGTTTACAAGCATAACAACACTCAAGATTTAGAAAAAAAATTAAAATTAAAAGCAAAAAACAAGTTTGTGATTACTGAAGGAATATTCAGTATGGATGGGGATTATTCAGCATTAAAAGAAATCACAGAATTATCTGAAAAACAAAATGCAATTACAGTAGTAGATGATGCACACGGGGATTTTGTTGTTGGAAAAGATGGGAAAGGAACTCCAGATTATTTTAATGTTGGAAAAAAAATTGATTTGTATATTAGTAGCCTAAGTAAGGGTCTAGGATCTTTTGGAGGATATGTTGCATCAAAAAATAACGTAATCGATTTATGTGTAAATAAATCAAAATCATTCATCTATACATCGGCACTCCCATCAATTTTGATTGAATATTCAATTAAAAGATTCAAATCCAACAGAGAAAAACAAAAGAAAAAATTAGAAAAAAACACCAATCAATTAATCAAAGGATTAAAGAGCATTGGATTTGAAATAAATTCCACAACTCACATAATTCCAATCATAATAGGAAATGAGAAAAAAGCAATGAAATTTGGAGAATTTTTAATGGATGACGGCATATTTGCACAGCCAATCAGATACCCTACTGTACCAAAAAACCAAGCTAGATTAAGAATTTCAGTAACTGCATGGCTATCCGATAGTGATATTGATAGATCACTTGAAATTTTTGAGAAAGCTTATAGAGAATTTAGATAACTAGCGCATGGAATCAAATCCGCCAATTGCAGGAGAACCAACTATCACAGCAATGGTAATAACAATTCCCAAGGCAATTCCCACGATAATGAATCGCTTATTCATATGAAAACTTACACAATCCCAGATAAAAACGGATTGTAAACTTTTGGTACAGATATGGAAGAATGCTTTAAAGGAAAAATAGTTGAATTATTTCATGGTTGAAATTACACTTGCAGTAGCGGCACTGGCAGGATTAGGATCATTTGTTGCACCGTGTATCTTACCAATGATTCCAGCATTTCTAGCATATATTTCTGGAACTACACTTACTGAATTAAATCAAAAGGGAAATTACAAAACAATCGCAATAAACAGAACAAATATTGTATTAAATTCAATATTTTTTGTTTTAGGGTTTTCAGTTGTATTTTCCATATTAGGAGTAATAATTAATAGTGTTCTTGGGACTGCAGCAGGAGAATTTGTAGACACACTAAATCAGATTGGAGGTATAATTATCATAGGTTTTGGGATTTTCTTGCTGTTATCAACAAAAATCAACAAGTTAAACATGGAAAAAAAATTCTTTCCCAAAATCAATAAAGCTAGCTATCCAATGTCATTTGTTTTCGGACTTGCATTTGCAGTAGGATGGACACCATGTGTTGGACCAATATTGGGAACAATTCTTACATTGGCAGCTACTACTCCATCTGTTGCATTTAATTTACTGCTAGTCTACTCACTAGGTTTAGGAATTCCATTTATTTTGATAGGAGTGTTTTATTCTAGGGCAAATAGAATTATCCGCTCTATGAGTAAACATCTAAAATATTACAACATTGTATTGGGAGGGTTTATTGTAATTTTAGGAATTCTAGTATTCACAAATCAATTAGCATATATTGCAAATTTCCCACTTCTCAACGAGTTAATTTTTTTAGGGTGAATAAATGAAATCAGAAATAAAAACTGCATTAATTTTAGGTATTGTGATTGCAGTAGGCCTAGGAATTACAAGTATTACATTGTCTACTCTAGATGAAGAATCAAAAACAATTACCACTCAAGACACAAACACAAAGGCAAAAATTGACAAATCAGGATTTAAAATTGCACCAGATTTAGTAGGAATTGCATATTATCTCAACACTACACCTGAAGAACTCAAAGAACAAATCAAAGGCAAAGTTGTTCTATATGATATTTGGACATACAGTTGCATTAATTGTGTAAGAACACTCCCATACATTACCGCATGGGATGACAAATATGAAGAAGAAGGATTGTTAATCATTGGAATTCATTCACCTGAATTTGAATTTGAAAAAAATCCAGAGAATGTTAAAATGGCAATTGACAAACACGGTATAGATTATCCAGTTGTAATGGATAATGAAATGGAAACGTGGAAAGCATTTGAAAATAGATACTGGCCAAGAAAATACATTGCAGATCATGAAGGATACATCAGATATGATCATATTGGTGAAGGCGGATATCAAGAAACTGAAAAAATTATTCAGCAATTATTAGAAGAAAGAGCATCATCACTTGGAATTCAAATGTCAACAGAGACATCTCTTGTAGAAATAGAAGAGTTTGAACATACAATTTTTAGAACGCCGGAATTATACTTTGGGCATAATTTTGCTCAAAATAGAAACCAATTAGGAAGTAGCGAGGGATTTCAACCAGGAAAAATTGTAAAGTATTCCGAACCTAGTACAATTGATTTGCACAAATTTTACCCAATAGGGGATTGGGAAAACTTTGAAGATAGTATGGAACTAGTATCAGAAAATGGCTCCATCAAACTATTGTATAATGCAAAAGAAGTAAACATTGTCACAGAAAACAATGCAGAATTAGAGATATTTCTGGATGGAAAACCACTTCCAATAGAATATGCTGGAAAAGACATAACTCACGACAACATACTGACAGTTTCAGAAGCTGGATTATACAACATCATCAACAGTGAAAATAGTGCTTCACATACACTTGAAATCAAGGTAAAAGGTAAAGGATTTCAGATATTTACATTCACATTCGGATAATGTAACCAATGTGTAGTGTAACTCCAGTTACACTAGCTGGGAGGACAAATCTCTTTAAAAGAAATATTTTCAGTCAGAGTAGGAAATTAAGGTTTGATCAGTAATTCTTGGAATAAAGCAGAAGGAGAAAGTATCTCTCAAAAAGTAATGGGCAGGGTAAAGCCTGATGAACCATTAAAGAACAAAATTGACTTTGCACAAAAGAAATTACAATTTCAAATCACAAAATTAGAATCTATTAATGAAAAATTACAGAAAAAACATGATGTTATCTTTGAAAAAATTGTAAATGCCCAAAGAAACAACAAACCAAGTTATGCCCAGGCATATGCCGGAGAATTAACTCAAGTAAGAAAAATGAAAAACATGGTTAGTGGAGCTAAACTATCAATGGAGCAAGTTAAGCTCAGACTAGATACTGTTTCAGAATTGGGAGATGTTGTAGTAACTCTTAGTCCATGTATGTCAATCATTAAAGGTCTCAGTCCATCACTTAGTGGAATTATGCCAGAAGCTAATGCTTCCATGCAAGATTTGTCACAGATACTAGGTGATGTAATGTCAGGATCCTCAGTAAATATGGGAGATACAATGAGTGCAGGCGTTGAAACAAATGCAGACACTCTTGCAATTCTCGAAGAAGCTCACAATGTAATTGCAGGTCAGACAAAATCATCCATTCCAGATGTTCCAGATAGTCTCAAAAAACAAATTGTTGAGAAAAAAACAGACATTTTCATTTAGGAAAATTTTTTAAAACATCATAAAATGTACAATTAGTTTATTCAATTAATTGTAAAGATATCAAATTATGCTTTAAACCAACAAAAAACAGTCATCATTTTTTTAGTCGTATACTAAATGGATCCTTGGGAAATTAGTTTGATCTCATTTACTTTTTCGTTTTCCACGTAACTGAATTCTACAACACGGACATTGAATTCCTTCATATTCTAGATATACATCACATGAAGTACATCTTTTTGTGTTTGAAGTGTATCTCTTTCGTACAGAGCGATATCTTTCACAAATTCCTCTACAAGCCAATTCAGGGAATTAAAAGTCCATTGCATTTTGGACACTTGTCTTTAGGCTGAGTAATCGGATAAATTGTAAAGATACTACTACATAGCATACAAATTTTGATTGTAGATAATTTACTCATGATTGTTTTTTAGATTTTTTTGAAATATAATTATAGGTTCAAATTTGGAAATCATGATTTTTGCATCAGTTATTCTACTTTGATATAACCTTGTTTTGTGTTTGTTCTTTGCAAATATTAATTCAGAAGAAATTAATGCATTTTCTTCAAGAGATCGAATTTTTTTATACACTGAACTACGAGGAATATTTAGTTCTTTTGATATTTCCATTATGCTTTTGGATTTATTGATGATTGAAAATAAAATATGCCTTGATTCTAAATCCGACAACTCTTGAAATATCTTATGAGTAATGTCAAATTTTTCTGTAGCCAAAGCACCCATTCTTTTCATCTTAAAAAAATATCATTGTATTCTGAGTAATAAAAAAACTAGTGATTTCAAAAGCATAGAACTTGGTTTTAGAATAAATCCCTAGAATCTTAATCATACTTTTAGAATATTTTCATTCTATGGTTGTAGAATTAATCAGAAATTTAAATACCTTCTATAGAATTTTCGACTAGTTCTTTATGAAAACTAAAATCGTAGCAATATTTCTGATATTTTTCACATTTGTATCTGCTATTGATGAGTTATATGCAGATTCAAACTCTGCTGACATTAGAACTGCCATAGTAGCAACTTCTTTGGGACTTGATCAAACCAAAGATAGTATAATTTCTAATAATTTGGAGGATGCAAAAAAATACTCTGCTTTTTCTTCAGAAGTTTTTGGCAAATATCTCCAAATATTGAGAATGACTGATTCTAAACATGTTGATGAAATTCATATTTTATTATTGGATCTAAATTCAAAAATCAATACAAATTCTGATATATTATCAGACATTGATGAACTTCAAAACTTACTCCGAAAAATCCAATATGAACAAACTTCTGTAGATTATGTAATTGTTAATTTACTATCCATAGCAGATGAGAAATATCAAAATGGAATTCAGAACAACAATGAAGCATCATACCAAATTTCACTAAAGTTAATCCAAAAATCTGAAAGTTTGCTTGTTGAAACAAATTTTGATGGTAGACTGGATCTTGAGATCAAATCATTCTTTGATGAACTTGACAATCTTACTGAAAACAAAGAAGACTTTGTTAAAGTTGGTAATTTGATTACCGTAATACAAAAAGATGTTTTGGGTACTGAAACAGTTGCATTTGATCAATTAGAAATATATCAAAACATCTACAAACTGTATGACGAACTTTTAGTATCTCTGGATACAGGAGATTATTCTATGGCAGAAGAACATGTAATCGTAGCATATCTTGATAATTTTGAATATTTAGAACCTGCAATTGAAAAAGTAGACAAGGATTTACTTTATACTCTTGAGATTGATATGCGTGAAAATTTACGTGATATGATAAAAGATAAAAAATCCACAAATGAAATAAAACAATTCTTAGATGAAAAAATTATTCCAGATCTTAATAAATCTGAATCACTAATTTCTGAGCACTTAACATCAAATCCATCCGTGTTGACTCAAGCTCCAATTCTCGATGATGATCATAAACAAATGGGTGACTCTACTGAAGAGGCAAAATCTACTGTAAGAAATGAGGTTGATTTTATCAGGGATTCTTTAGATGATGTGGTGATTTTTTATGAAAATGGTGATTTTAAGTCTGCATATGCGACAGCACGAACAGCTTATCTGGATAGTTATGAACATGTAGAAATCCCTCTAAGGACAATAGCGCCTGATTTCACTTTAGAAGTAGAATATCAATTTGCCGAACTTCGTAATCTTATCGATAACAAAGAGGATTTAGAAAAAGTCAGAGAGGTTGTGATTGCAATTAATAGAAATCTGGATGAATCTGAAAGACTGGTTAGTGGAACAGGCTCTTTAGCACCTTCAATAGCATTTACATCATCCTTTGCAATAATTTTCAGAGAAGGTTTAGAGTCTGTTTTGATCCTAGGTGCAATAATGACTTATCTTGAGGCATCAAGGAATAACCAATTAAAAAAATACATCTATTATGGTGTGATTGCAGCCTTTGCAGCAACTGCAATTACTTGGATTATTGCATCATATGTAATTGAAATCTCCGGAGCTAATCGGGAGTTAATTGAGGCAATAGCTGCTTTATCTGCAACTGCGGTTTTGTTTTACGTGAGTTTCTGGGTATTAAATAAAATTGAGCATAAAAAATGGATGGAATTTGTAAAGGCCAAAGTCTGGCAGGCAACTACAACTGGAAGTGTTATGGTCTTTGTAATGCTTTCATTTTTTACTGTCTATCGCGAAGGATTTGAAACTGTTCTATTCTATCAAGCCATGTCTGGTTTTGCAAAGTACATGGAAGTGTATGTTAGTTTGGGCTTTATTCTTGGTATTGTTTCACTTTTAGGATTGTATTTTGTGATGAAAAAACTTGGGAAAAGATTACCATTACGTGCGTTGTTTGGTTTGACTATGGGAGTAGGTGCATATCTGTCAATTGCATTTCTAGGAAATGCAATACGTGAACTTCAGATATTAGACATTGTTCCATATACTAGTATGATTGGGATTATTCCTAGATTAGACATCAATCTTGCAGCAATGACTGGAATTTATCCAACACTGGAAACTGTAATTGCACAAGTAATATTGTTGGGAGTTTATTTATTTGCATCATCCTACGTTTTGGTATTGCGACCCAATAAAGAAAAACAATTGGCATTAATGAGAAAATCTAGAGGTGTTGAAAATGTCGAATAAACAAAGAATTAGAGTTGGAATTGATGTTGGAGGAACTTTTACAAAAGCAGTCGCGATAGATGTCAAAACAGGCTCAATTGTTTCAAAATCCACTGTTCCTACCACGCATTCTTCTGAAAGAGGGGTTTCTGAAGGAATAGTTCAAACCATCTCAAATATTTTAAATGAATCTAAAATCAATTTAGATGACATTGAATTAATTTCTCATAGTACCACTCAGGCAATTAATGCATTGTTAGAATCTGACACATCCAAAGTTGGCATAATTGCCATGGGCGTTGGTCCTGAAAAAAAAGATGTCATCAAACGTACCAATTTACAAGATACCAAAATTAATTCTGACCAAGACATAAAGTCTTGTCATACATTTTTAGACACATCTCATTTAATTTCAGAAGAAGAAGTAAAGAATGCAATCAAAGAGCTGCAAAATAAAGGTGCTAAAGTCATTGTTGCAACAGAGTCTTTTAGTGTAGATGATCCTTCAAATGAATTGTTTGTGATGAAAACTGCTGCAGACCTTAATTTACCATCAACTGCATCGCATGAGATATCAGGAACTTATGGACTTGAAATAAGAACGCTAACTGGTGCAATAAATGCTAGTGTATTGCCTAAAACTTTCCAAGTTGCAAATTTTGTAGAAAAAGCAATCCGAGATGCTGGAATTAATGCACCATTAATGATAATGAAAGGTGATGGTGGAGTTACAAGCATGGATACTTTTAAGACAAAACCTGTTCTTACAATTTTATCTGGTCCTGCAGCAAGCGTAGCTGGAGCACTGCTACATCTCAAAATTACTAATGGAATTTTTGTCGAAGTGGGTGGAACTAGTACCAATATTTGTATAATCAAAAATGGAAAGCCAGAATTTCAGTATGTCACCATAAAAGATCATCCAACATGTGTTCGTTCAATGGATGTGAGAATCTTGGGAGTTGCTGGAGGTAGTATGGTCCGACTCAAAGATAATAGGGTATGGAAAGTTGGTCCTAGAAGTGCCCATATTGCGGGAATGAAATATTCTTGTTTTGCTGATCCTGAGGAATTAAAAACTGGAAAAATCATTATGGTGAGACCAAAAGAAGCCGATGATGAATACGTTGCAATCGAATGCAATGGGAAACTATATGCCATTACAAACACCTGTGCTGCTAACGCTTTAGGCATGATTGAAGAGGATGATTATGCATATGCAAACAAGGAATCTGCAAAAATCGCAATTGATCTTTTGGCAAAAAAACTAGGAGTAACATTTATCGAAATTGCTCAATCTATCATCCAAACATCCTCATTTGAAATAATGAAAACAATCAGTAAAATCATAAAAGAATTCAAATTAAATTCTCAAACAACAAAAATTATTGGTGGGGGGGGCGGTGCATCTGTGTTGGCACCATTTGTTGCAAAACAACTACAATTACAATATCAAAAAGCAAAACATGCCGAAGTCATTTCATCCATTGGTGTTGCATCATCTATGTTACAAGAAGAAATCGAACATACTCTAATTGATCCAACTCCTGAAAAGATTAACCAAGCTCATAAAAAAATTCATGCCATAATGATTGGTAAAGGAGCAGTTCCTGAATCCATTGTAATTGATAGCCAGTATATTCCTGATAGATCTATTTTAAGAGTAACTGCAATTGGAAATGTGGAACTTGATAGTGCTGAAACTACAAAAAATGTATTTACATTGGTGGAAGCAAAGCGAAGAGCTTGCGAAATTCTTCAAATCTCTGAAGAACTAACTGATCTTAGTTTTGAGTCTGATCATTATCTTGTATTTTCAGGACATGTTACAGAAAAACATCTTTTTAGTAAAAAACATCGTCATCCACTTTTGGTACTTGACAGATTTGGTAAGATGAAAAAACATATGAAGAATGGAAAAATATTTCAAGGTGGAAAAATCACCATACTTGAAGAATTAGATGATTTTCTAGAATCTAGAAATAATGATGTTGCCCCACAGGTATATTTGATCAATGATTTGAAACTGATTGATTATTCTAGTTTGACTTTATCATCTCACATTCTCAATGCTGTCCAACAAGAACTATCTGAAAATGAACGTGCTGCAATTGTTATTGAATTATAATAATTTGACATCAAAATTAGGTTTGATTCTACTCTTTTAGAATAAACTCAAAGAATTCCCCCAGCCTTTAAATCAACATTTTCTGGTTCAGTGTTTTAATGACAAAAGTTACAACATTGACACTTCTAATAACTTCTGTTCTGCTTACTGCTACTTTTTCACAAGTAGTATCTGCAGAATCTTATCAAGACAAAGCCGACTTTGCTTCTTCCCTTGAGGAAACACTTGGACATTTTTGGGCATTAGAACAAAATCTTGATGACAAAAATGCTGAACTTGCATTGATTCATGCAACACATCCAATTTCAGAACTGTACGATTCCATGAAACCTGTACTAAAGGCATCAAATCCTAACCTTGATGCTCAAGTTCAGGAAACATTATTGGAGTTGAAAAACAGAGCAAATACTGATGTATCAAGAGCACAAGCTCAGCAAGCAATTGATGATGCAAAAGGCGTAGTTGCAATAGCACGTTCCACTGTTGTTGGAGATGTATTGAGTAAAGAAACTGCCTTTAAGGTGGAATTGATGAAAGTCTTACTTGATACATCAATAGCAGAATATGCTGAAGCAGTATCTGATGGAGTCATCGGTGAGATGGCTGAATTCCAAGATGGTTCTGCATTTGTATGGAGATCACAGCAGATATTTTCTGAAATAGAATCTGATGTTGATCATCATATGGCAGAAGAGATTGATGAACTATACACAGATCTTTGGGCAGCATATGATGCAAGAGCAGATCCTTCCCAAGTTGAAACTATAGCTAGAGATATAATTCATGAGATTGATGAAACTAATGAGTCAAAAATAGAATTTGCTTCTTCCCTTGAGGAAACACTTGGACATTTTTGGGCATTAGAACAAAATCTTGATGACAAAAATGCTGAACTTGCATTGATTCATGCAACACATCCAATTTCAGAACTGTACGATTCCATGAAACCTGTACTAAAGGCATCAAATCCTAACCTTGATGCTCAAGTTCAGGAAACATTATTGGAGTTGAAAAACAGAGCAAATACTGATGTATCAAGAGCACAAGCTCAGCAAGCAATTGATGATGCAAAAGGCGTAGTTGCAATAGCACGTTCCACTGTTGTTGGAGATGTATTGAGTAAAGAAACTGCCTTTAAGGTGGAATTGATGAAAGTCTTACTTGATACATCAATAGCAGAATATGCTGAAGCAGTATCTGATGGAGTCATCGGTGAGATGGCTGAATTCCAAGATGGTTCTGCATTTGTATGGAGATCACAGCAGATATTTTCTGAAATAGAATCTGATGTTGATCATCATATGGCAGAAGAGATTGATGAACTATACACAGATCTTTGGGCAGCATATGATGCAAGAGCAGATCCTTCCCAAGTTGAAACACTTGTAGGTGGAATCATTCATGAAATTGATGAAATCTTGGGAGTTGAAGGTGAAGAAAATAACCTATTAGATTATGTCGAAAACATACAAGAATTACTACAGCAAACCAAAATAGAATATGCAAATGGTGATGTTGACTTGGCACTAAGCCTTGCTACCAAAGCATATCTGGATAACTATGAATTCCTCGAAGCTCCCCTCATTGAACTAGATCAAAAAGAACTCATGGAGGAAGTAGAGGTGATGCTTAGAGAAGATCTTCGCAACATGATTAAAAATGGCGAACCAGTCTCTAAAGTAAATTCACAAGTAGATGCAATTCTTGAAAAAATGGATACTATAGCCACAGTTGTTCCAGAATTTGGAACTGTTGCAATGATGGTATTAGCTGTTGCAATCATAAGCATAGTTGCAATAACTGCAAAGTCTAGAATCAGTCTAAGAGTTTAGACTTTCTTTTCTATTTTTATTTTCTTTAAACTATAACATTTTTTATTCATTTTTCAAAAAAATTAAAAATTTCTATCCGGTTATTTTGATAAAACTGATAGAATAGGCATTGCATCCCATTGATACAGTTCGTATGTCAGTATTCCTGAACAAATATTTTCATATTTTTGGAAAAAATCCTTTGCTTCTTGTTCTGTGGCTTCAAAAACTGCCATGGACGAAACTTGATTGTCAAATGCACCTGACCACATAATTCTCCCCTGTGATTGCCATTCGTCAACAAGGTTTGATATTTGTGGGGTGATCATTTCAAGATCAATTGATTTGGTTTCTTTTCCAATACTACTAACTAGTACCCAAGGTTTAGTTTCTTGATTCATGTTTTTGATAATTATAAATTTGATATTAAGTATGGCGTTGATTACATTTTTTTATTCTATATTTTTAAATTAAAAATAATATAAAGTCATAAATCTAACATTATGAAATAAGAAAAGATAATTCCAGACATCTATAATAATTTGAGAATATTAGTGATGTTGGTCTTGCATGGTGGTCTATCATGCCTTACAAGTCATTCAAGACTTAATCATTGGAACAATTGGGATACAATAGTCTTCATACTTATCCGACCATGGAAGTATTTCTATTGGCACTTTTTGGTCAACACCCAATTTTCCAATGATTCTATTTTTTAATACTCTAGTGGAATTTTATCCATTTTAGAGATGCATCACATGACTATTTAACAACGGACGGGTATCGGGTCAAAGAAATGAAATCTTCAATTTACTTAGATTTCTTTTTACTTTTTTGAACTAAAATTTTCTTTATTCTAGAAATTGTAGGATAACTGTAGCCTCTTCGACGATAATTTGCTATCATCATCTTCCAGTTTTTTAATCTCCATTGAGCTTGCTCAGTAGTTACGGAATGAACTTCTTTTTGGATAATGCTTTTTCTACCTACCTTTAGAGTTCCTGCATCTTTTGCAGACCACCTATTTTTCGCAAATTTTAATCCAGTGAGAATCTCACTTACTGGCATTTCTTTGAAATATTCTTTTAATTTTTTTAATTCTGCATCAGACGGTTTATCTGAAATTGGTAATTCAACAGTGATTTTAACCATACATGATCTGGTTTCTAATGCTTTAAGAGAATCATGCTAAATCAGAATTAACTAAAATGGAGAAATATAGAATTCTTTTGACACTATTTTAGCAATTAAGAGGGATGTTGGCATTTTTGCATAATGTGTTGTATATTCCAAATCCAAAAATAATTGCAGCAAAAGCTGCCAATGGAATTAAAATGAAAATTTTAGTTTTAAGACCCACATTAATAATCAAATTAGTGGTTATAAAATTGTGACAGTTTTAATCAACACTGATAGTAAAGGTTCCTTTTGTTTTTGGATCTTGCAGCAACACAACCATATCCCTAGGCAATAGATCAGATGCTTTATCACATTTAATTGCCAAAGTTCTCGGACAAATAAAATCACTTTTTCGAATTACAATATCTTCGGTATGAGAAAGAGTTAATTCAGGATGTCCCTTTCCCTCTAAAACAAATTCTTTGTCATCAACACGAATAGAAAATTTGATTTTCAAATCAGAATTTTTTAATTGTTTTTTTAATTCTAGAGGTAAATCTGCACAGCTAGAAGTTGCATTAACACCAATAATACAGTCACCCCGTGGTGTTAAATGAGATTCTTTTGTAATCTCAATGGTATTTTTATGATTTGATCTAATATTTTCATGTCCTGAAAAATGAATTTCAAATTTCATAGTCATTTATATTTAAAAACTCAAATTAAACTTTACAAGTACTGTTTTACATTTAAAAAATTCATTGTTTCCATTTTTGTGCTTCAATAATGCATTTATCATAAAAATCAGCATTTACATAATTACAAACTCTATCTTGGAATTTTCTAAAGAATTTACTTAGGCATTCATATTGATTTTCTTCATCTTCAATATATGACAAGCATGTCTGAGGACTTTTTTTCATATACGCAAAATTACTAATACATTCTTGGGAATTGTCAAACTTTAGACACATATCTGGTTCATCCATTCGCAATGCAGAGTTTACTTCTTTTACCAAAGATTTTTCTGAAGATACAGAAGTAAAGGAGCCAATAATTGAAAATGCTAGAACCATTATTACTGCAATCATCATCAAACCACCAATAGTAAAGCCAAACATAGGATTCATTTTCTAGATCTATAATGCCACAATAATTCTAATAAAATACAGGATATTTTATTTTGATAAACAGGAGATTATATGCAAAATCCCATATTCATAAAAAATAAACTTACGATCAGTATTTTTTGAGCCTATTGAAAATACCAAAAATCACCCTCAGAGAAAGTACGGTTTAAATTGTACATTCAGAGCATTGGAATCAAATGCTTCCAGCACAACAAGGTTACGATAGAGCAATCACAGTATTTTCTCCTGATGGTAGATTATACCAAGTAGAATACGCAATTGAAACAGTACGAAGAGGAACAATTGCTGTTGGCGTAAAATGTAAAGATGGAATCATTATTGCTGTAGAAGAAAAACCAAGAAAATTACAAATTTCAAATACCGCTCAAAAAATTTTTCAAATAGATGATCATGTTGGAGTTGCAGCAGCAGGATATATCCCAGATGCAAGAAGCCAAGTAGACAATGCACGATTCTTCTCTCAAAGTAACAAAATGATCTATGATGAAGCAGTGGAAGTTGAAACTATTGCCAAACATTTAGCTGATCAATGTCAACAATACACCCAATATGCAGGTGTGAGACCTTATGGGGTCGCATTAATTCTTGGTGGAGTTGTTAATAATACACCACAGTTGTATCTAACTGATCCTAGTGGAACTTACATCTCTTATGATGCAATTGCAATTGGTTCAGGTTCTGATCAAGTTACAGACTTTTTAGAAAAAACATACAAAGATGATCTTTCATTAGATGATGCTGCCGTTTTAGCTTCTGCTGGAATTTATTTATCAAGTGAGGATAAAGAAAGTACTAGTCATATCAGAATGGCACATATTAAAACAGAAACTGGGTTATACGAATTAGTTTCAGATGAGCAGATTGCAAACTATGCAAAAACTGCAAAAGAAAAATATCCACACGACCAAAAATAATCATACAAGTGGTCCTAGGAGAATAAATTAAATGAAATTATCTGTAGCCATTCCAGAGTCTGCATTATCTGATGAATCACTTAAGATAGATAAAACCAGAAAAATTTCTGTTCTGGCACGAGCATGTGCAATTTTTAAAATTGATACAATATTTGTTTACCAAGAAGGAAACAACAGGAATGATGGAAGCTTAATGGTAATGATTTTAAAGTATTTAGAGACACCTCAATTTTTGAGAAGGAAGTTATTTCCAAAGATGAATGACCTAAAATTTGCAGGAGTGTTACAACCACTAAAAATCCCAAGTCATATTACGCCAGTTAATTCTAAAAAAATAAGTCCCGGGGATGTTAGAGAGGGAATTGTAATCAGCATGAAAGGTAAACGATTTGTAGATGTAGGAATTAATCAATTAATTCCATTTTTTGGCAAAACATCCATAGGTAAAAGAGTCACAGTGCAATTCAAAGAAGGATATCCAAAATTGTCGGTTAAAGAAATAGATAAAACTGAAGTTCAGTCATATTGGGGATATTCTGTAAAGGAGAGAGCGAATTTATTTTCAATATTAGCAGAATGGAAAGGAAACATAATCATAACATCAAGAAAAGGCAAAACTGCAACTAAAGAGCAAATTTCTAAATATGTAAAATCAGATCAACCTACACTCGTAGTTTTTGGATCTCCTGAAAAAGGTATCCATGAAATACTTGGCGGTAAAATGAAAAATGTTCAAAATGCAAAATCATTGAACTTTTTTCCCAATCAAGCTACTGAAACTGTACGGCTAGAAGAAGCATTACTTGGAACATTAGCCATAATTAATGCGCAAAGTACTTCGTAAAATGCCAGAAAGAAAAAATTTCCTATTATTTGCCATCGCATTAGGAGTTGCAGGAATCATTATTGGTGGAATAACAATTTTGAATATGGCATTAGATTTGTTAAATCCATAACATTTTAGGCACTTATCGTTAACTTGAATTTTTTTTATGGTTAACGATGTCTCACATGGTTTAATAGAGGGAATTCGAGATGCGATTTATCAATGGGCGCTAGAAAAAACCATCAACCACGTAGAGGAAGTCTTGCATATTCACCAAGAGTACGTGCTAAGAGTATGGAGGCCCGTATTAGAACATGGCCAAAATTAAATTCTGAAGAGCCAAAAATTTTAGCCCATTGTGGATTCAAAGCTGGATGTGTTCAGATAGTAAGTATTGATGATAGAGAAAAAGTTCCAAATGCAGGAAAACAACTTGTTAGTCTAGGAACGGTTCTAGTTACACCACCAGTGTTGATTTTAGGCATTAGAGGATATTCAAAAGATCATGACGGAATGCATGCAGAATTTGATGTCTATGCAGATGATATTCCAAAATACATTTCAAAAGAAATTACAGTAAAAAACAAAGAAGGTGCATTAGACAATGCAGAGAAATCCCTTCGAAGAATAAAAGAAATCTTTGCAATTGTTGCAGTCTCACCTAGAGCTGCAGGACTAGAACAGAAAAAACCTTACATTTTTGAAGCTTCAGTAAGTGGCGGAGATATACCAAAGCAGTTTGCACACGTTAAAGAATTACTCGGAAAAGAAATCAAAATTGATCAGATATTTGAAACAGGTGCAAGTGTAGATGTTGCAGCAATTACTAAAGGTAAAGGATGGCAAGGTGTAATTCAAAGATGGGGGGTAAAAAAGAAACAACACAAATCAAGAAAGACAGTTAGAGAAGTCGGCTCACTTGGTCCAATCTCACCACAAAGTGTCATGTACACAGTTCCAAGAGCAGGTCAGATGGGATTTCATCAAAGAATAGAATACGATAAACGAATAATGATTATGGGTAATGCTGATGACAAACAAATTAAAATTAATCCAGACGGAGGATTCAAGCACTTTGGACTTGTTAAAGGAGATTTCATTATTCTAAAAGGATCAGTTCCAGGAACATATAGAAGATTAATCAAACTAAGAAGTCAAATCAGAAATGTTCCAGCTAAAGTCAACAAACCAAATATTTTGGAGGTAGTTATCTAATGAAAACAGCAGTACACACTACAACGGGAACAAAAGATGGAGAGATAGAACTACCATTAGTATTTTCAACTCCATTTAGACGAGAATTAATTCACAAAGCTTTCACTAATTTAACATCTCATAAATTCCAGCCACAAGGACGACATCCATCTGCAGGTCAAGATGTGGTTGCAGATTCCAATGATCCACCAACAGGTCAAGGTGTTTCTCGTGTTGCAAGAAGTACCGGTGGTGGCGGTGGAAGACAAGGCCAGGGTGCAGAAGTAGCATCTACAAGAGGCGGAAGACAAGCACATCCACCAATTGTAGGTAAAGTAATTTACAAAAAATTAAACAAAAAAGAAAACAAATTGGCATTGTGTTCTGCAATTGCCGCAACAGCATCAAAAGATCTTATAGGTCTACGAGGACACAAAATTGAAGGCATAGAATCATTCCCAATTATCGTATCAGATGAAATCGAATCTATTTCAAAAACAAATGAAATGACAAAAATCCTAGATGCATTAAAACTTACACAGGATGTAAAAAGATTGGAAGCAAGAAAACCACGTTCTGGTCAATCAAGACTTAGAGGAAGAAGTAAAAAAGTTGGAAAGAGTGTTTTGTTTGTCACCAAAGATGATTCAAATATCAAAAGAGCAATTGGTACATTACCAGGAGTAGAAGCAAGAAGTGTTAAAGATTTGAGCGTACTTGATTTAGCACCAGGTTCTGATCCAATAAGGCTAACAGTATATTCCAAATCCGCAATTGAGGAAATTGGAAAAATAAAATCAACACATCTAGAGGTTATGGTGAAAACACAATGAATGTAGATCAAGCAAATAAAATTATTCTAAAACCATACATTACAGAAAAAACATTTGCCATGGTAGAAAATGAAAGTAAAATTTGTTTTATCGTAGAAAGATCTGCAAGCAAGCCAGAAATTGCTGAAGCTGTAAAAGCACTTTACAATCAAAATGTCACTAATGTTAACACTGCAAGAACAATTTATGGCAAAAAAGCATTTGTTCAATTTGAAAATACTGAAAAAGCAAGAGATTTGGCAACAAAGATAGGAATGCTATAATATGGACCAGAAAACTCGAAGTACATTAACAGAGGAGAAGAAGATTGGTTAAAGAATTTCTATACAGAGGCATTCCAAAAGAGGAGCTTGACAGTTTGTCCTTAGAAAAATTATTCTTATTATTCAATTCTAGACAAAGAAGATCTCTCACAAGGGGAATTACGGATGGAAAAAGGAAATTA
This sequence comes from Candidatus Nitrosopumilus sp. bin_68KS, assembly GCF_054095825.1. Taxonomy (NCBI): domain Archaea; kingdom Thermoproteati; phylum Nitrososphaerota; class Nitrososphaeria; order Nitrosopumilales; family Nitrosopumilaceae; genus Nitrosopumilus; species Candidatus Nitrosopumilus sp. bin_68KS. The sequence continues at coordinate 80,284 of NZ_JBSWSP010000009.1, read as the reverse complement.
ATTGAGGAGATCAAATCTGCAAAAGCAGGTAAAGTGAAAAACCCTATCAAAACTCATGTCAGAGATTTGATTGTTTTACCATATATGGTAGGCATTACAGTAAATGTATTTTCAGGAAAAGAATTCCGTCCAGTAAACATTACAACAGAAATGATTGGACATTATTTAGGAGAATATGTAATAACAAACAAGAGAGTTTCACACGGTGCCCCAGGTGTAGGTGCATCAAGATCCAGTCTCTACGTACCACTAAAGTGATTATTATGGGTAGATTCGATTACGCTTTCCAAAATTATGATGCAACAAAACATGTACGTTCATCATTAAGAGAAAAAGACATCTCACACAAACATGCACGTGAAGTAGCAATTTCTATCAAAGGACTATCAATTGAAAAAGCAAGAGATTATCTTCTTGCAGTAATTAACAAAAAAAGAGCAGTAGCATTTAGAAGATATAAAAATCAAGTTGGGCATAAAGCAGATCCTGGAATGATGTCAGGACGTTATCCGCAAAAAACTGCAAAAGAGTTCATTAAAGTTTTAGATAATTTAGAATCAAATGCAGAATACAAAGGAATGGATCTAGATAGATTAAGAATTGTAAATGCCACTGTTCACAAAGGAGTTATTGTAAAAAGATTCATTCCAAGAGCTATGGGAAGAGCAACTCCCAAAAACAATGTATTAACTCACGTAGAATTGGTGGCACAGGAGATTTAGATATGTCAGCAGTCAAAAATGTAATTAAAGATAACTATAACATGATGCTTCTCAAAGATTATCTTAGAGAAGCAATTAAAGATGCAGGATTTTCACATGCAGAAATCTCAAAAACACCAGTAGGTACAAGAGTTGCACTACATGTAACCAGACCAGGAATTGTTATTGGAAGAAAAGGTTCTGGAATCAGAGCACTTACAGATAAACTTGCATCAGATTTCGGATTAAAAAATCCACAAATTTCAGTAGTAGAAATTGAAAAACCCGAATTAGCCCCAAGTGTCATGTGTAACAGAATGGCAGCACATCTTGAAAGGGGAACTGCATTTAGAAGAGCAACTATGTGGACATTAAAACAAATAATGGAAAATGGTGCAATGGGAGTTCAAATTACAATTTCAGGTAAACTTAGAGGCGATCGTTCTGCTTTTGAAAAACACACAGCAGGAATATTACCTAGAGCAGGACACCATGCAGAAGTTATTGTTGCAGAAGATATTGCTCATGTGAAAACAGCCATGGGGCTAATTGGCATTAGAATAAGAATTGCAAATAAAGCTAAACTAATTCCAGAATTTGAAATGAAAACTGAAAAAGCAATTAACACAAAACAAGTCAAAGACGAAGGAACAGGAAAAATGAGAGACGAAACAGCAGCCGAAATAAAAGCTAGAACAGAATCAGAACAAATTGCACTTGAGGAAGAAAAAATGAAAGAGCTTGAAACACTTGAAGAAGAGGAGGCACAATTGAAATGACCCGAATAAGTATGAAAACAATAAAGCAATTAAATGAAAAAGATCTGAAGAGTAAAATTCAAGAAACACGTAGTGAACTTGCAAAACTTAGAGTTGATGCTTCTAAAGGCACATTAAGAAAAGAAAGCGGGAAATTAAAACCACTACGTCATGACATTGCAAGAATGCTAACAAGAATAAACGAGATGAAAAAAGAAAAATGATCACTACAGATAACATCATATCACATGAATTCATAGGATTAAATACAGAAATTGTAAAATCTACCAATCCTCAAGTAATAGGATTAAATGGAAGAATCATTAATGAAACAAAATCAATGTTCACAATAAATACAGAAAAAGGAGATAAATCAATTGCAAAATCAACCAACAGTTGGAAATTTTCAATTGATAATAATGACATCATAGTTGACGGATCAAAAATTGCAAAAAGATCTTTTGATAGATTAGGAGCTAAAGCATGACACGAGATATAGGGTTAAAAGTAAAAGAACCAAAAGAACAATGCACAGACAAGCATTGCCCATTTCACGGTAATTTATCAATTAGAGGAAAACTCTTTGATGGTAAAGTTACCGGAAGTAAAGCAAAACAAACTATCACACTACAAAAAGATGCACCAATTTACTTTAGTAAGTTTAAGAGATATGCAAGAGGAACAAGTACAATTCACGCACATGTTCCTGAATGTATTGATGTTGAAACAGGAAATCATGTTTTAACTGCAGAATGCAGACCGATTTCAAAATCAGTATCATATGTTGTTGTGGAGGTTAAAGCATAATGGCAAAGCAAGCAGGTAAAGGAGTAGAAGAATTTAGACCATATGTTACTCGTTCAATTCCTGTCGGTGCAAATATTGTATGTGCAGATAACTCTGGCGCTAAAATTTTAGAAGTCATCAATGTTCCAAGACATAAAACAAGAGTGTCAAGACTTCCTGCTGCAGCAGTAGGTGATTTTTGTAATGTGGTAGTAAAGAAAGGTCCAGCAGAATTAAGAAAACAAGTTTACGGAGCAGTTATTGTTAGACAAAAATATGCAGTAAGGAGATTAAATGGGGTAAGAGTTTGTTTTGAGGATAACGCAGCAGTATTAATTACGCCTGAAGGAGAAACAAAAGGAACAGACATCAAAGGACCAGTAGCAGCAGAAGCTTCAGAAAAATGGCCAAGAGTAGCTAACTTGGCATCAATGGTGGTATAATAAAATGAAACCAACAAAAATGCGCAACAATATGATTTTTCGTGCAACATTCCAAACTAGAAGTAAACAACTTGGAAGCTCATTATCAAAAGATCTTCGTAAAAAATATGGAAAGAGAAGTGTTCGCGCTATTGAAGGAGACAGTGTAACAATACTCAGAGGAGAATTCAAAGGTGTTGAAGGAAAAATATCCAAAATATCTACTCAAAAAAGTAGTGTTGCAATTGAAGGTGTAAAAAAAGAAAAAACAAAAGGGGATAAGTTCGATGTTTACATCCACACATCCAATCTGTTAGTAACTTCACTTAGTACTAATGACAAGTGGAGAATTTCAAAACTTGAGGGTAAGAATCCAAGTAAACAACCTAAAGAAACCCCAGTAAAAGAAACACCTACAAAAGAAGAGCCTAAAGAAACAAAAGTAGAAGAAAAAATTGAAAAAAAGGAAGATGAGAATTAATGGTAAGCATAGCAGGCAGTAAAAAACTCAAACGACAAATGGCCCCACAATTCTGGGGAATTAACAGAAAAAACAAGCGATTTGTAATTACTGTGAAACCAGGTCCACATAAAAAAAGTCATGCAGTACCATCAGCAGTATTTCTAAGAGATATGTTAAATATTGTCACCAGTCTTAGGGAGGCAAAAAGTTCAATTTATTCTGGAAAGGTAAAAGTAGACGGAATTGTTAGAAAATCACTTCATCACGCAATAGGATTAATGGATGTGGTAGAATTAGAAAACGTTTCAGAAATTTATCGTCTAGTTCCAACTGAAGAAAGATTGTTACAACCAATCAAGATCAATGAATCAGAGAAATCAAAAAAATTAGTAAGAGTAACTAGTAAAACTACAATCAATAAAGGACAAACGCAGATAGGTTTCCATGATGGACGTTCAATTATTTCAGATAGTAAAGTAAGTGTTGGAGATACATGTTTGATTCAAATTCCAGAAGTAAAAATTCTTGAAATTATAAAATTAGAAGTAGGCAGTCATGGATTAGTAACACGTGGAAATAACACAGGGAAAGTAGGGAAGATTGAAACTATAGAAGAAGGCACATTCATTCTTCCAAAAAGAGTTATCCTAGCACTAGAAGACAGAAAAATCGAGATTCCGGCAGACATTATTATGTCAATTGGCAAAGGAGAACCAATTATTCAAATAAAGTGATCATATGTCTCAAACAACAGAACCAATAATGAAAAAAATCTCTCTTGAGAAAGTAGTCCTCAACATGGGGGTTGGAAAATCAGGAGACATAATCAACATTGCTAAAAAAGCACTTGATCAAATATCTGGAAAAAAATCATCATCAAGAGCTGCAAAAGAAACTCAAAGAGATTGGGGAGTTAGAAAAGGAGAACCAATTGGCGTAGCAGTAACAATTCGAGGTAATGACGCAAAAGAATTACTAAAAAGATTGTTAGAAGCAAAAGGTAATGTAGTTAATGGGAAATCATTTGATAATTTTGGAAATTATTCATTTGGGATTAAAGAACACATAGACATCCCAGGAGTAAAGTATGATCCACAGATAGGAATTTTAGGTCTAGGAATTTCAATTACACTTACTAGACCAGGATATGGAATTCGAAATAGAAGTAAACACAAAGCAAGTGTTGGAAAAAAACACATTATCAGCAATCAAGAAGCAAAGGATTATCTAGTAAAAGAATTTGGAGTGTCAATAGCATAATGGCAAAAGACAGATCATACGAAGCAACGGGTAGAAAAAAACACGACTTTGGAAGAGGTTCACGATGGTGTAAAAGATGCGGAGATTATACAGCTGTTATTCAAAAATACGATTTAATGTTATGTAGACGATGCTTCAGAGAAGTCGCAACATCTTTAGGGTTCAGGAAAAATAAGTGATACAATATGCCAGCAACTAACATTTTAGCAAATCTATTCGTCACACTATACAATAATGAAGCAAGAAGAAAAGGAGACTGCGTAATTCTCCCAACATCAAAATTAGGAATTGAAGTTCTAAAAACACTTCAAAAAGACGGATATATTGGAGAATTCGAACATATTGACGATAAAAGAGGAGGCAAATTCAAAATTAAATTATTGGCAAAAATTACAAAATGTGGTGCAATCTCACCAAGATTTAAAGTAAAAAATGACGAATATAATAATTGGGAGCAACAATATTTGCCCGCATATGATAGAGGAATGTTGTTAGTTACAACAAACCAAGGAGTCATGTCACATCATGATGCATCAGAGAAAGGAATTGGAGGATTTTTGATAGGGTATGTCTACTAAGCAAATGGAGAAATTTCAGGATGAGGTAATCATCCCTGAAGGAGTCAAACTTACACTAAACAAACACATGTTATCTTTTGTAGGACCTCTGGGTAAAACCCACAAGAGTTTTAGAACCATCCCAGTGAACATAGAGATTGCAGAAAACAAAGTAATCCTAAATGCAATAGGAAGTAGAAAAAAAGACTATGCAATTTTACACACCGCAAGGTCCATCATCAGAAATATTTGTGAAGGATTGGTTGAAGGCTATACAATTAAAATGAAAATTGTTTATTCACACTTTCCAATCACAGTAAAAGTAGAAGGGAAAAAAATTCTAATTGAAAATTTTCAAGGAGAAAGAGCACCAAGAGTCACAAAAAGTGTAGGAAACACCAAAGTGATTCCTAAAGGAGAAGATGTGATTTTAACTGGAGAAGTATGGACAGACATTACTCAAACTGCAGCCAATATTGAACTTAAAAGTAAAGTGAAAAATAAAGACCACAGAGTTTTCCTTGATGGCATATACGCATTTGAGAAAAACAAAGGCATAGAAAAATAAAATCCTAAGTTTTTCTAATGACTCTTGATCCTGAATTTCTTAAGCAAACAACTGATTTGATAACCCAGACACTCGAATTATACAAAGCAGCTGGTGCATCTCCCAGGGTTGGAGAAACATGGGATTGTGAAAACATTGGGGATTTTTTGTGTGGTTTTTTTGTAGGAGAGATGGTAGGGTCAGCACTTAGCGCATTTCAAATTGTACACCAAAGAGAGCCAACAGCAGATGAGCATCTAGAAATTATTGAGTTAGTTGAAAGTCATGCAAAAGAAATCAAAGAATTTTTTTCCAAATTCAATTAAGTTTTCCAACATATTTTGCTCTAAAATTCATAGTCGGAAAGATTAAATCACTTTTGCCAAGGTCTAAACTTGTGCCTCCCTAGCTCAGCGTGGTAGAGCAACCGGCTGTTAACCGGTTGGTCACCAGTTCAAGTCTGGTGGGAGGCGCGTTATTATTTCTAAACTCGAGTTCTGAAACATTATTTTTTACGTTTCTAAGAACTAAATAGAATATATTTCTAAATTCGAATTTAGAAATATTGATCGGTTGATAGTAATTAGTTTAGACAATTAGACAACATAGATCTAATAGATGATCGCATATCTAGAATAATGCAGGAGGTTTACATTGGTCAGAACTAGAAGGGCCAACAGATATTGTGTTGATTGTGGCGCCAGACTAGTGTATTACCCAAGATTATCTAATCCAAAAGCACCAAATGAACACAGAGTTTTAGTTTATGCGTGTCCCGATTGTACTGATGACTTTGAAAAACCCAAAATGTTTTCAATTAGACGCAACCAAGTGGAAGACCCGCTTGAAACAGTTGAGATAGAGATTACACAGTTACAGAAAAAATCAATAACTGCAAAATAATTGGATAAAGCATGGAACATACAGAAAAACCAAGAAGTAATGTTTGGTTTTTGTTACCTGTTTTTTTAGGAATTATCGGCGGGATTGTCGCATTCTTTATTTTACGTCACGATGATCCTCGTAAAGCAAAAAATTGTTTGTATCTTGGAATTGTTTTAATGATAATTGGAATCATATTCAATATTTTGGTAGCTGCAACATTTCCAGGCATAGATTCCGGATTCAATGTCAATGTCTAAGTAAAGATAACATTGTTTTACATGAGGCAATTTAAAATATTTCTAAATTCGAATTTAGAAACATAGTTATTCTATAGTAGTCACCTAACAAATTTAGAATCATATAGAACTAGTTTTGATTGTTTTACATGAGTGCATTAAGATTAAGAGATAGTGTTGAAAGATGGTTAATCCACGAAGGACTTTCATTTGAAGAAATAAAAAATCCAGAGAATTCTTTTCAGATTTTAGTAAAGCATGCAGGTCAAACAGGCATCCCAATAGAAATATTTGAACCAAAAGGACAACCAGGCATTCTAGTAATAGGCGCCAAAGTTATAATGAAAAATAACCAAATTGTAAGATATTTGGGATTTAATCAACAAGAAAAAGAAAATTTTGAAAAAAAAGTTACAGATTATTGTCACTCAATTCAAGCAATAAACAAGAACATTACAGAAGATGGAAAACAGAAAATTGGAGTATATGTTGTTCTTGACGACAAAGAAAATATTAATCAGCAAACAGTTTTTGATGCAATAGAGAGCGTATCTGAAAAACATGAAAAGACGTCGAGATTTCTGTTAAAGACTTTTTAAAAAATAGATGATTTATCAGTTCTACGCGGGTCTTATATCTAAAATTCACCAGCATATGGTATGAAAACAACAATTTTTCCAAAAAAAAATACAAAAAGACAGAGTTCAAAAGGAAATTTTTTAGAAAACCAGATTTTGAAATTCAAGGCTTCAAAGAATAAAGTATTCATTTTGACAGCAATTGCAACAGTAATGGTGGTTATAAAATGAGTATTTTCAACATATTATTCAAACACACCGCAAAGAATTATGAGATCAATGTCAGCATCAATGTCAATAGACTCAGACTAGAAAATACAACATCAAGATTGGAGGTTATCCAAAATTGAACATATTTGAAATCATAGGAGAGATTCTAGAAGTATACGAAAAAACAGAAGGTCAACCACCATGAGTAATTTTTTCAAAGTAATGGGGATTGCACTAGCCATACATTTCATTGTGAAAACAGTTCAAAAAGAATTGAAACAATTTGAAGTGTAGGTAAGTGTAATGCCTCTTTTGGGGGATAAACCCCCCTTATCAGACATAAAATGTGTGTTCAAAAATGCACACATACCATAAAATCAAATTTTGAACAAGTAAAATGATGAGAAAAATAGAATTACAGATTGATGAATCAGTAATCAATCACACATTTGCATCCACAAATAATATCTTTGATGAGTTTAGAGAATTATCGTCAATTCTTTTTTTTCAAATATTTGATTGGGTAACACAGATTACTGATAATATTCTAAAATAATAGATTTTATCAAAACAAGCCTAGGCGTTAAACCCCCCCTAAAAAATTGTGTATTTACTCACAAGATGATTTTTCCAAAAACAGGCATTTGGAGGGGGGGTGTAACACTTGTGCCTGAATATGAAATGCAACCACAAAACCACCAAGATCTACCATCTATTGATGCCCCAAGTTTTATTGTCAAGCGTAAAAGCTAAACCCCCTAAAAAGTCATTAAAAAAATGCAGTTCAATAAAAAAATGGTCAAATGGATTGAAGAATTTATTTCAAAGTTTTGTAATGTAATTCAACCAAAGTACCATAACCCGTTGTTTTAACCAACTCAAATTTTATTTCTTTTTGTATGTCCTTGAATAACTGAATACCATTACCGAGAAAGACAGGAATTATAGTTATAATTATTTCATCCACAAATCCAAGATTCATAAAAGTGGAAATTATTTTTGAGCCACCAACCAACCAAATATCCTTTCCAGAAGTAGAAATAAGATCTTTTACCAATTTTTCAACATCACTTACAAACAGGACATTATCATCTTTTTTTTGATCACTATTTTGAGTAAATATATATGATTTCTTATCCTGGTACGGGTATGTACCAAATGTTAGTACTTGGTCGTATGTTATTTTACCCATAATTACGGTATCTACAGATTTGTAAAAATCATCATATCCAGAAGATACGTTTACTGGCAACCAATCCACATTACCATTATTTCTTGCAATATATCCATCCAAGCTTGATGCTATGAATAGGATGATTTTTCTCATAGAAATCATATGAATGCATAGTTAATAATTTCAAGTTTCTTTTCATATTTGGTCAAAATAGGGGTGGTTTTTTGAGCAGATATTTTTGCAGAGTACTGCCGTTTCAACTATATACCAAAAAAATTCAGCAAATTCATGGCAGGGATGGGGGTAATTATTGTGATTGGAGCCATTATAGCTTCAATGGTTGTTGCAAATTACATGTATACACAATATACCACAAACTACATTGAAGCAATAGTAGGAAAGCCAATCATGGTAGGTCCTGTAGAATACACCATTACTTTTGAAGGAACACATGAAGGAAGTAAAGAAGTATCCCCAGAAAATACATTTGTGAAAATAGGAATTATTGCAAAAAATACCAGTAATGAAAAAACAATCATTTCAGGAGGACAATTTTACATTGTTGATGAAAAAGATCAAAAACATGAAGCAGTATTTGGAGAGTTTTCATCAAAAGATTTGTTTTTAGAAACGCTAGAACCAAACAAACCAATTGAGAGAACAACACAGTTTGACATTCCATATGATGAAGAAAAAAAATACAAGATAATTATTAGACCGCAAAAAGATCAATCAACAGTAGATACAGCAGTTGTTTGTTTAACAAATTGTTGATCGGAGAACAAGAATTGTGTCAAATTTTTCTATAGTTAGTGTAATATTGTGTGACTTTTACCATATAACACACATGATTTTTGCAAAAAGTTATGGCAGTATCCAAAGCCAAAAGAGCCGAAGCAGCTAAAAAAGCAGCAAGAACTCGAAAGAGGAATGCAGCTAAAGCAGCAGCAGAGGCACTAAAAGCAGCAGCAGATCGTAAGAGAAAGGCAGCAGCAACTCGAAGGAAAAACGCTGGCAGTGCAGCTCCTAAAAGAAAGGCAGCTAAACGCAGAGCCGCTCCAAAGAGAAAAACTGCAGCTAAAAAAGCAGCTCCAAAGAGAAAGGCAGCTAAACGCAGAGCCGCTCCAAAGAGAAAAACTGCAGCTAAAAAAGCAGCTCCAAAGAGAAAGGCAGTAAAGAGGAAAGCAGCACCAAAAAGAAAAGCTGCTCCTAAACGCAGAGCCGCTCCAAAGAGAAAGGCAGCTAAACGTCGACGTTAAGCTGTCTATACTATCTTTTTTCTTATTTTACATGTTTGGTATATCATATTTCTAAATTCGAGTTTAGAAACATTTGAAATTGCTAGTCGTTCATCTTTAATTCAGGCAAAACAAAAACTTTGTTTGGTTTAATTTTTAGGATGATTCTCTTCTCACCATCACGTTTGAATGGATAATGGTCTCTTTCCATGTATTGCCGTGTGAGTTTGTCTGCATGTTCGTATTCATAATCTGGAATTAATTCCTCAACAGTTCCACGAATTGTTGTCATGTCAAGAGGATTATCTTTTGATACAACAGAGACTGCAACACGAGGATCACGTAATACATTTTTGTGTTTTAATCTACCCTCTGCAGTATTTACAAGAACATGTCCATTTTGAAAATTGGCCCAGACAGGAGAGACTTGAGGAGAGCCATCTTTCATGACAGTTGCAATGAAGACAAGATTTTTCTTAGAAAATAAATTTAAAACTTTTTCATCAATCATTTTTTCATTTCACCAATAATCCAAAGTTGTATTCATGACATTCACAATTTAACGTGTTTTCTATTGATTTTTCATGAAATTCTTCATAATCAGCAAATACATTTTTGATCGCATTTGATGATTCATGAACATGAAAAATCAATTGAATTCTATTTGTTGTTAGATTTTTCAAGTACATTTGTCATCGCCCTATTCATAATTTCCATTACTAAGTACTGTGAATAGTCTTCAGATTTTTTTCCTTTTGATTTTGTTTTTGGAGTTAGACCTTTGAGTATTTTTTCAATTTTTGTGGATGTGTTGTTGATTATTTTTGAATACGTAGAGTCAAAATCCTCAGGAGTTTGAAAATCTAATAGCTTTGTTGATGTACTATAATATTTTGTTATGGCACCGCGAGACTCTTCAATTCGTGCAATTTCAATCAATCCAGATTCTTTTAGAATTTCCAGATGGTGGCGCACAGTGGTCAAGGCTTTTTTATATCCTGTCTTTTTTAGAGCAGTTGAAATTTGGTCAGCAGACAATGCTTGATGGTATAAAATTTCTACAATTTTTGCTCGTGCAGGGTCGTCAATTGCACGTGCATGTCCAATACTTGTCGTAACAATACGATTAACTTTGATTTGCTTTTCTAGTAACGTTGACATACAAAATTACCTTCCAATCCGATCTAAAAGATCCGTGTATCATATTTTTTTGTCTAATAGCATCAATTTTTGTTTACTTTAATCAAAATTGGACCGCTATCAAATGCACCATTACCACTACAAAATATATCATAGCCACTAACAGTATTTTGATACCAGTACAATAGCTATAGCATCGGTTGAATAATAATTGTAGTGGATTTAAAATTTTAGAAAAATATCAAAAATAGGAAAATCAGGATATTAATGTCAGAAAATAGCCATTAAGACATTATTTTATGAATTATGAAAAATGCAATTCGAGTTGAAAGAAAGATACTATGCGTAGATTAGGAGTTTAGTGAAGATACAATCTCTTGTTTGACATCTGCCAATCGCTCATTGAATACCTCAGATATCAAACTCATCATTTTGAAAGTGGATTCAGCATTATTTTCTTGCTCAGTATCAGTAAGTTTGTTATTTAGATACTCAGTTGCTTTTGCAACAAAAGAGTGATACACCATTCCAAAAATACAATCATCTAAATTAACATCCCAATGTTCAGAGTTGACCATATTGGTGTAAGAAGGTATTTGGTTAATCACAATATTCAGCAATGTTTCAATTTCTTTTTTATCTTCTATTGCATCCATAGTTTATACAACAATTTATCGTTAAAGAGCATTTCCAGTTACTTTTTCATATGCTATCACATAACGCTCAGTCATTTTCTGAATGATGTTGTTTGGAATTTCAGGTGCAATAGGTTCACGTCCAGCATCACGTTCAGCATCAAATTGTTTTTGATATCCTTGAGCAGTTAACCAATCTCGTAAAAGTTGTTTATCATATGCCTCCTGTATTTCTCCAACTTTATACGAATCCTTTGGCCATAAACGATATTCATCAGGACCAATAGAATCACCTAAAGTAATTTTTCCATCCAAGATTCCAAACTCTAATTTCAAATCAGCTAAAATGAATCCAGCGTTATCTGCAATCAAGGCCATCTTTTTGTAAATTTCAACAGAGGTTCTCTCCAACCATAGGTATTGTTCCCCAGTAACCAAATTCATCTCCAATGCTTTTTCTTTGTTAATTGGAATATCATGTTCTGATTTTGTAGTAGGATCAAAAAGAGGTGCAAGTAGTTTTGCAGCTAAGATAGTGTTTGTTCCTTCAGGTACTATGATCTCACCTTTTTTCCATCTACTTACTAGACTACCATAAAAGTAACCTCTCACAACACATTCTATAGGTAACATTTTCATTTTTTTTACAATAATTTCAGTATCAGATTTCCGTCTAACAAAATGATTTGGTATAGATAATTCATTGAACCAAAATTCTGCAAATTTGCACAATATCTCCCCCTTTCTAGGGATATCTTGTTTGAATTTTACATCATATGCTGAGACTCTATTAGAGAACTTGAAGAGTAGTGTGTTTTCATCAACATCATATAGATCCTTTACTTTTCCACTAGTTAGAAACTTCAAACAATCATTTACTGAATTTAATTGAATTTAACTGCTAGGAAAAACTAGGATCCCATCATCCCCACCATCTTGGGCATTTCTCTGTATGCTTTATTTACAAAAATATCATTATCGGCACTTATCATTACAAATTCCATAGGATTCTCAGAAGGTGGAGAAACAATAACTTTTTCTCCAGCATCAATGGTGCCCAATTCCAATGTATCCCCTGCACCAAAATTCACATGAACATTGGTAAGTGGTTGGTAACCAGTATTTTGGATAGTTATACGTCCCATTACAAAAAGACTTTGTTTATCTAATATCGGATCAACAAAAATAGCATAATCCTGAGTAGATACAGATAATTTCAAAATATCCATACCAAAAATTACTGTCATGATTACTATGGCACCAACACCTAAAAAAATAATTGCAGGTACTGTTTCATCAATAATGAATTAATTTTCTAATAAATAAGAATAATCAAATAACATACTCAAAAATTTAATTTGTTAATTATTTGATTTCTAGGAATATTTATTGTACTTTAACGCCATTCCAAAAAGCCACCATTCCTTTAATTTTTTTGGCAGCATCATTTGGTTCTTCATAATACCATGCGCAATCCTTGTTGGTTTTACCATGTATTGAAACAGAATAATAATTGGCCATTCCTTTCCACCCACAAAAAGATGTAAAATCAGTCTTTTCAAAATATTCTTTTTTTATAGATTCAATTGGAAAGTAATGATTTCCTTCAACTACTACAGTATCATCACTTTCAGCAATTACCACATCATTCCATATTGCTTGCATGATATTCTAATCGATTCACCATATTTAAAAAAATACCCTATTCTCCTTTCATTTCTTCTCTAGTTCTAAACTCAGGAGTTATACCAAGTGATTCATAATTTCCTGAAGAACAAGTAAAGCACATAGAGTCTTTTGGAATTCCAACAGCAGCTGCAAGATTTTCAGCATCATTGTATCCTAAAAAGTCAGCACCAATACTTTGGCGAACCATTTCTGTGGTTTCTTCTTGATTCATTTCTTTGCCATTGGAAAATGTTGCAAGTTCTTCTTGGGAAGGAAAATCAATTCCAGCATAACATGGGAATTTAATTGGAGGGTAAGTTATCACCATACTAATTTTTCTAGCCCCTGCTCTTCGCAATGCTTTGATAATTGCTTTGGAGCTAGTTCCTCTAACCAAACTATCATCAATTACAACAACGTGTTTGCCTTCAATTATTTCCCTTATAGGAATAATCCATCGGTTAATTTCTATTCTGTCAGATTGATGAGGTTCAATGAAACTTCGTAAAGGACCTTTCTTGCTATATCTATCCTTTAGAAGACCTTCATCAAAAGAAACACCAAGTTCTTGGGCATATCCCAACGCAGCAGGTCTTGCAGAATCAGGCACAGGAATTACTAAATCGGCATCTTTAATTGGAAATTTCTTTGCCAAAAATCTCCCAATATTCTTTCTTGCAACATAGATGTTAGTTCCTTCCATGTTACTGGATGGGTGTGCAAAGTAAGTGAATTCAAAAGAACAATGCGCACGTTCTGGATCATCAGAGAAACGTTCAGTTTCTAAACCATTTTTACTTAATTTTATTAATTCGCCAGGATTTACATTTCGTTCTAATTTTGCACCAACTGCAGATACTGCAGAAGATTCTGATGCTACAATGTAAGTATTATCCGATTCTTTGTAACCTAGAACCATTGGACGAAATCCCTTAGGATCACGAGCTGCATAAACAGAGTTATCATCAGAGATAAATGTAAAACAATAAGAACCAACCATTTCATTTTTGAGAATTGAAAGTGCTTTTCCCATTTGACCATTCTCTGAAATTAATGCAACTAGTCTTTGAGCAGCAACTAGAGTATCACTTGCATTTTGTGGAGTGAATGAACACCCACCTACTAGATTAGATAGTTCTTGCACATTTGCAATTGTTCCATTGTGTGCAATACAAAGATCTTTTACTTTGAGTGGTTGTGCATTTTCTAATGAACTCCTACCCATTGTAGAATATCGAACATGACCAATAACTGCAGGAGATGCATATTCCTGAGTTATTTTTTTAAATTCAGATGATGCAGCAGAAACCAATCCTAATTTCTTTAGAGGAGGTTTATTTGGAATTGCTAGACCCCAAGCTTCTTGTCCTCTATGTTGAAGGGCCCTTAATGCGTCAATTACCATAGGAACCACATTAGTTCCACTAAGACTAAAGATTCCAACAACGCCACAATTTTCCTTAACCATGAAGTACCAAGTCTCCTAACGAATTTAACCAAGTTTTTTGTGCTTTATCAACTCTTAGATCTATGATTGTTTTTGTTCCTTTTACAAATTGAATTTGGTTTCCTCCAAATTGACCTATTACTTTGAATGAAATGTTGTTCTTTCTTAGCAAATCTTCTAATTTTTTCAGATTTTTCATATCAAGAGATAGCAGATATCGAGAATGACTTTCAGAAAAAAGAATTCTATCAATATCCAATTTTTCTCCAGGTACTTTTTCTAAAGATATTTTGCATCCGATCATGTTTTTCATACATAATTCTGACACGGCAATTGCCAGTCCCCCCTTTGAGCAGTCATGAGCAGATTTTAAGAGACCATTGTCAATTACATCTAAAACAGATTTCATGTTTTTCTTTGATTCTGAAAAACTAACAACAGGGCATTTTCCTCCGATGAATTTGTGAATATATTCAAAATATTCAGAGCCACCCATCTCATCCTTAGTATCTCCAATAATTACAAGGTAATCATTATCAGATATTTTTTGAGGGATTAGAGGTGTTTTCTCAATTAGCCCCAAAACACCAATTACAGGAGTTGGTTTTATTGGTCCTGCGGGAGTTTCATTGTATAGACTAACTTTCCCACCAACACATGGGATCTCAAAATATTTAGCAAAATCAGTCAATCCTTTTAATGATTCTAAAAATGTCCAAAAGATTTCAGGATCTTTTGGGTTTCCAAATTGAAGGTGATCAAGCATTCCAATTGGTTTTGCTCCGGTACACACAACATTTCTACAAGCCTCCTCAAAGCAGCCAATTGCACCTTCTCTTGGATTTATGTAACATTGTTTGGGATTCCCATCAATCTTTGCTGAAAGAAATTTTCCATTATCCAATCTTAAAACAGATGCATCCCCACCAGGTTTCACAACAGTTCTAATTCCGACTTCGTGATCATATTGACCATAAACCCACATCTTACTTGCAATATTTGGTGAAGATAGTAACTTCATCAGTATTTTTGAATAATTAGAAATTTCTTTGAGTTTTTTTTCATCCTCAATAGTTTTCAGATATTCAGGTTTTTTTGAGGGAAGATCAAGTAAGGTGGCATTAGCAACAACATCAGTAGGTAAATTAGCAAATGTCTTTTTGCCTTTTTTTACATGCATTTGATTATCAGATGTAACATGACCAATGACAGAACATTCAATATGGAATTTTTTACATATGGTCTCAAGTTTTTTTAATTTTATTTTATCGGTAACAATTAGCATTCTTTCTTGAGATTCAGAAACCATGATTTCATCAGGATGCATATCAGATTCACGAGTATGAACTTTTTGAACATCCATCTCTATTCCAATATCTAATGCGTCAGCTGTCTCTGAAATTGCACAGGAGAGCCCACCACCACCAAGATCTTTCATGGCATGAATTAATTTCTCATTTCTAGCCTCCAAAACTGCTTCTATGATTAATTTCTCAATGAAGGGGTCAGGGATTTGCACTGCAGAACGATCCTCAGATTCTAAAGAATCAGAGGCAAATTGAGAACCACCAATTCCATCTCTACCAGTAGAGCCTCCTAGTAATACAACCAGATCACCTTTGTTTGCGTGATTTTTTATCAAATTTTCTTTTTTTCCAAATCCTATTGCAGCAACATCAACTAGTGCATAGTTTTGATAACAGTCATCAAATTCAACTTCCCCCCCAATCGTAGGAATACCTAAACAATTTCCATAAGCTGCAACACCGTTTACAGCATTTTTGAATAACCATCTTGCTTGTTGATCCTTTTCAATATTGCCAAATCGTAATCCATCAAAGATTGCAATAGGTCGTGTTCCAGCAGACAAAATATCTCTAATCACACCACCCACACCAGTTGCAGCTCCGCCAAAGGGTTCAACAGCCGATGGGTGATTATGACTTTCAATATGAGCAGTTACAACATAACCTCCGCCAACATCTAAGACACCAGAATCATATCCTTTTTCATTAATTACTAGAGGTCCAGTCATAGGCAACATTTTGAGATGTTTTTTTGATGATTTGTAAGAACAGTGTTCGGACCATTCCGCAGATACAATTTGTAATTCAGTTGAGGTTGGGTTCCTGCCAATTTTAGATTTTAATTCAGATAGTTCATGAGTTTCTAAACTCAATTACTAACACCCATTTTTACTAAAAGTGATTCAAAAATTAATGAAGATGGTTTGTTGTCAATAGGGTTAATCACAGATTCTACGGCTCTTTCTGGATGAGGCATCATGCCAACAACATTTCCATCTTCATTACATACTCCAGCGATTCTATCAGTAGAGCCATTTACTACCTCACTATATCTAAAAACAATTTGATTTTTTTTCTTTAATTGTTTTAAAACATCGCTATCTGCATAGTAACGACCTTCTCCATTAGCAATAGGGATTGGAATTTTTTGATGTAGTTTAAACTGATTTGTAAATGGAGTTTTATTATTTTCAACTATAAGATTAGTCCACTCACACATAAAATTAAGAGATTCATTTTTCATTAAAACTCCAGGCAACAATCCAGACTCTACTAAAATTTGAAATCCATTACATACACCTAAAATTGGAATTCCTTTTTCAGCTAATTTTCGAACATCTTCAATAATAGGACTATGAGCTGCAATTACTCCTGCCCTAAGTCTATCCCCATATGAGAATCCACCCGGAAGAATTACAGCATCAATGTTTTTTGGGAGAGGTTTTTCATGCCAATAATATTGTGCGTCAAGATCAAACACATCAGTTAGAACATGATACATATCTCGATCGCAATTACTACCTGGAAAAACTACAACTCCAATTTTCACATTTGTTTTCATATTCAGAGATATTTAATTTGAATTGAGACGAGGGAAAATCTCACGTTAACAATACTTGATCGCAATAAACTAACTCCGACAAAATTGAATGTGTAATCATATAGTTGGACAAAACAGATCCATATCAAAATAACAAATCAAGGTTACATCATCACAAATTAGACAAAAGAGTGTTTTTACTTAGAAATTTTATAAAGTAAATTTTCAGAAAATATTCTTAAAAAAAACAGCATTGCCGGAAATCTAATCAGCAAAAACATCAATGGTTACTTTGCTAACCATAGGATTGTAAATTCGTAATTCATCACAAATCTCTTTTACCTTTGATTGAGCAGATTTTTTATCTTTTTCTTTAATTGTGAATTTTAACATCTTTGCTGTTTTTATTTTAGATACAGATTTTTGAGTTCCTTTGAGAACCAAATCATTGAGAATTGTATCGCCTTCAGGGTCACTTATCCCTGGTTTGTTTTCAATAGTAACATGAACATTAAAAATTGCCATTAATAATTTGCAAAATAAATTTGTGGTTAATCTATCTTCCGAAAAAATTTATGCTTTTATACTTATTTTGAGAGATTTGTCAGGTATCCGGTTCTGAGGACTTGTATTGTTGCAGATATAACCAGCCCAGAATCGGTTACTTTGAATCAGAATTTTCTTTAACGTATTCAGTATATTTCTGTAAAGACCGTCATGATATTGAGGATGGATAACAATTAATGATTTATTTTTCAAATTTTCTTTTGATTAATACGTATCTTTTTCAACGATGCCTTTTTCATCTAGTGTCATACAAACATCTTGCCATGAATATACTTCATCAGAATTTCTGTTAGCTGTTGCATAATACACATACAATAATCTTAATTTATTGTATTCATCCAGAGTCAAATCTTTGCCCATAATGTAATTTCTTTTCAAAGAAGGAAAATAGATCAAACCATCAGCAGTTAAAACATAATCAAAAAGTTTTGGATAATCATTTATTGGAATTTGATGTAATGGGTTTTTTTCTGAAATTCCATATTATTAGAAATAGAGTTAATCCAGGACAATAATCATTTTTTGATCAAATTTTAAATGTCTTGAGTCCTTCAGTTACAACCAAGTTGAGTACATGTGAAAAGCTTACAGATGAGGGCGTATTCTTTATCATCTTTGCTTGAATACTTCGAAGTTTTTCTGTATTTACAGGATTCATCACGACAGTGATTCTGTTGCTCACATAAATAATGCCTTGATCTACTATTAAAACATCCAAGATTTTGTGGGTCTTACAGCATTGGAATTTATATCAGCATAATTTACAATAGTACATAATGGCAAAAGGCAGAATGCGATATTGGAAGATCTCACCTGAAGAGTTGAGTGGTTATTCTTATGATGAAAGTAATTTGTTGAATTGGGAGATTAAATGTGTAAGAGAACCAGAAGTGGAGGCCATCTTTATCGGAGTTTTCATGTATAGAAAAGGTACTGCTTATGACTATGAATCAGTTAAAGGAATTTGTTATTTCCACAACAATATTGATAGAAAAGAATTACCTTCCATCACCAGTTTCCTTCAAGGTAAATTCAATGGAAAAGAGATGGAAAAAGGAGACAGAATTTTCCTCAAAGATTCAAAGGAAATCTATTCTGCTAAAGATATCAGTGATTTGGCAAAAGATATGGAATCCAAATTTAATACCAAAGCCATCATTTCTTTAGAATTTGGGGGAATTACTGCAGAGCAACTCAAAGAGGCAGGACTGCCCGAAGCAAAATTATTGCCCATCCCCACTTAATTGATATAGTTTAGAAAACAAAGTTATCCGATGTCCGAATTGGATGGGATAAATCAGCATCTAGAAGAATTAAGAAAAAGATTACTTCGGATTGTATTAGTTATTGGTATAATTACAGCATTCATTTTGACTTTTCATGCCGAGCCTATTGAAATTGCAGGAATTACAATCTACTACCCTTCACCCGAACCCCTAAACAATATTGCAGCTCAAATTACAAATCATATGAAAGTTAATCTTGTCCCAGAAGATGTTCAGTTAATTCAGACAGCCCCAGGACAAGCTTTCTTTGCACAAGTGTACATTGCAGCATTAGTAGGAATTGTAGTTGGAATGCCAGTAATTGTAAAAGAATTAGTAGGATTTATCAAACCAGCATTAAAAGAAAATGAAATTCACGTAAGCAGAAACATCACACTTCCTGCCCTAGGATTATTTGTTACAGGTTGTATCTTTTCATATAATTTAGTAATCCCATATATTTTGGATTTTTTATACAGATATGGTGAATCAGCAGGTCTAGTAACTTTTCTTAACGTTATTGAGTTTGTTACATTTGTTTTACAATTTTTACTGGCATTTGGTTTTTCATTTCAGCTTCCACTAGTAATGTATGCCATTTCTGTTTCAGGTATGGTTGATTCTAATTTTTGGAGAAAGAATATCAGATATGCAATTGTCATAATTGTGATCTTTGGAGCTGTCATCACTCCAGATGGTAGTGGTGTTACAATGTGGTTTATTGCAGGCCCAATGATTGCACTTTATGGAATAGGCATGGTAGTTATTGAGCGTAAAGAACGCAAAAAGTTGAACACTTAAATCCAAATTTAATCAAATAACATTACAATGTTAGGAATGGGATTATCAAATTTCATTGCAGGTCAAGAATGGATCTTTATAATAATTATTGCAGTAGTATTCATTTTTGGTGCAAAGAAGATTCCAGAGCTTGCTAAGACCTTCGGTAAGGCTAAAGGAGAATTTGAAAAAGGCAAAATTGAGGCAGATAAAGATCTTAAAGAATTCAAAGAAGGAGTAAACAATTCCTCCAAAGACAAAGAAATTAAATCAGACTAGTGTTCTGCAATTTTTACAAAATCATCCAGAATTTTTCCATAATCTTGCTCAAAGGTATTTTTTCCAAATAATCTTGAAATATTTAATTTTCCTTTAATCTTCAAATCAACTTCAACCATAACTTTTGTTCCATTCTCAAGTTCCAGGAATGTTTCTTTAAAGATACTTCCTTTTGCATCTCCGCCAATTATAAAAACCTCATGTAATGTTGGAGAATCAGATACATGTTTTGCCATAATTAAAAATTCTTTATCACCTAGATTCAGATATTCTTCTACAACTGAGACATCATTTCTAACTGAGCGAACTCGAATTGACGGATAGTGCTGTGGAAATAATTTTGGAAAATCCTCAAAATTAGAAAAAATCTTGAAAACGGATTCTCTTTTTGCGTCAACTATTCGCTCTAAAGAAAATTTTGGCAATTGTAATTTAGAAGCTACCCCATCGAGGGTATAAATTGTGCTCTATGTTAAACTGGTCCAAGCATTTTCCAACCCCATGATTTACAATATCATCAATAGATTTGGGTTTTGTATAAAATTCAGTTACAGGAGGTAAAATTACAATTCCTAATCTAGAAAGCTTTAACATGTTTTCTAAATGGATTGCAGATAACGGAGTTTCTCTAACCATCAAAATTAATTTTCGAGATTCTTTTATTGTAACCCCTGCAGCCCTTGCAATTAATGTGTCATCATAACCATTAGCAATTGCTGCCAAAGTCTTCATACTACAAGGAGCCACAATCATGCCATCAATTCTGTGAGTTCCACTTGAAACACTTGATGCCATATTTTTCTCATCAGAAATATTAGACGCAAGGGATTTTACATAATCAATAGAATGATCAGTCTCCATAGAGATACATTTTTCAGCCCACTCAGACATTATCAAGTGAGATTCAATGTTTAATTTCTTGAGGGTTTCTAGCATCCTAATTCCATAGATAACACCAGTACTACCAGTAATCCCAATAACTAATTTCAACAATGTATCTAGTAATGTACAGTATTTTATGTATTAGATAATCAAGGATGTTTAGCACTAGATGTTTTGGCGGTTTTCAGATTCTGCAAGTTCTTCCAATTCTTTTTTCATTTTTCGGCGCTTAATCCATAATGAAACTCCACCCACAGTCATGACAGTAAGTAATATCACACCGGCCATCTGAAGTTCAAAATTGTAAAACATGTCTGAAATTAGACATTAGTGAAGGAAAAATCTTGTGATTTAAACCGATCTTGAAAATTAGCTATATTACCTCCCCATATCTAGGCATAATATGATTAAAAGTTCTGAGATTAAAAAAATAGTCAATAATTACTCAGATGTCAAAATAGGAGTTCTAGGAAGTCATTCAGCACTAGAGATAATGGATGGAGCAAAAGATGAAGATTTTCAAACCAAAGTTTTCTGCCAAAAGGGAAGAGAGGGACCCTATCAAAGATTTGACAGAATTGCAGACGAGATAATTGTTTTGGACAAATTCAAAGATATGGCTTCAGCCAAAAATCAGAAAATGTTACGAGATTCAAATACAATTATTGTGCCACATAGATCACTTACAGTCTATCTAGGTTACAAAACAATTGAAAATTCATTTAATGTACCGATTTTCGGGAATAGGAAATTATTCCAAGCAGAAGAGAGAACAGCAAAAAAAGGACAGTATTACCTGTTAGAAAAAGCCAGAATAAAATACCCTAAATTATTCAAAGATCCTAAAAAAATTAACAAACCATGCATAGTCAAAGTTCAAGAAAAAAATAGACCACTAGAAAGAGCATTCTTTACAGTTTCATCATACAAAGATTTTGTAGAAAAATCTGAATCAAAAATTAAACAAGGGGTAATCTCAAGAAAAGATCTTGAGAAATCAAGCATTGAAGAATTAGCAATTGGAACATACATGAATTTCAATTTCTTTCACACCCCAATTTCAGATCAAGTTGATTTTATTGGAATTGAAAGAAGATTGCAAACAAACATTCATGATTACAATGCATTACCTGCTAAACAACAATTAGACATTGATGTAGATATACAAAATATTGAAGTTGGTCATACACCTGCAAGTATTAGAGAATCCCTACTTGAAAAAGTCATAAAGATGGGAGATAAATTTGTAGCAGCTGTTAAAAAAGAATATGCACCTGGGATTATCGGACCATTTTCACTTCAAAGTGTAATTACAAAAGATTTGGAATTAATAGTATATGATGTATCATTAAGGGTTCCAGGAAATCCAATAGTTGCAACAACTAGCCCATATACAAAATATCAATACGGAACTACATTTGGTGTTGGAAGAAGAATTGCCATGGAAATTAAACGAGCTCAAGAAGAAAATCGTCTAGATGAAATAGTCACATAGATTTTCATTTACAAAATTATTTTTGTATATTATAAAATATAGACAATGTCTTAAAACAGAAATTTTAACAAAGAAAAATTAAAGGCGCAAACCCCTAACTGCAGAACTGTGAGAGATTCCCTCTCGTGGTCAAACGTCGAAACGCTTGATTGCCTTTATACGTTCTGCGGGGCAGCGCAATCTAATCGCCAGATTTTTCAACTAACGACATCAAATAGTATAAGACAAATAACTATTTAAGATTTAGTATGATTATTTTGAATAAAAGTAATAAAATATTGTAAATTTTAGTTAGGCATGTTAAATTATCAGATTGAGACAAAGTTAGCACTATAAGGAATTTAAAATGTCCCTAAAATATAATGATCAAAAAATAGATTCATGTCAAAAAGAGTTACAATTATGATCTCAGATAACATTGATAAAAAAATTCGATCGATTCAAGCAAAGAAGATCAAAGAGCAAGCGCCATCATACAGTTATTCAAAAGCAGTGAACGATATTTTAGAAAAATATCTTTAAAAAGTACAAAAATATATTTTCATCGAAAACTTTAGAATTTTGTTAATTGGTTAGATTGGGAATATACAGAATACCATTCGTTCTAATTTTGAATGATTAAAGCGGTTTGACATTCAAAATTGAATTGCTGATGCCAATTAACAATACAAACTCTTTTGTGGTCATTTATCAGTAAATCAATATGGGAAAAACTATTTTCATCAAAGAGATAATCACTATTTTAAATGAACCAAGACTTTGTCCAACATGTCAAAAAGAGGACAGATTGGAGAAAAATATTGTAAGAGAGGAAAGATCAAATGGGAAAACTATCCTATGTACTAGATGTGAAGCATTAACTGTAATAACAAATCACAATTTAAAGAAAGTAGAATTATCATCAACTAAAGATGACACAATTATGCTAAAAGAACCATATTTGATTAGAAAGGTTGGTTATTGATAATCAATTTTTATCTACATTGGTTTTCTAGTTGATGGTTTTCTAGTTGATGGTTTTCTAGTTGATGGTTTTCTAGTTGAGGTATGTATCCTTTGTGTTGCTTTTTTTGTAGGTTCCTTTCGTCCTTTAGATGGGGTCAATCGTGTAGATAGTAGTCCTTTTTTATCTTCAAGGAGTATAGAAATGATATGAAGTCTAACATTTGAAAATTCCCATTCTTTGAGATTTACATTCCTACATTCTTCTTTAATAATTAGTCCAGCTAATCCATGACTCCAAATATGACGTTTTGTATCGTAAACTTCAATTATTTTTCCATGTTTTGTAATTTTGATAGCACCGTGACATCTTTGGATAACTTGTCTTGCCACTCTTTGGTAGATTTTTTCAAAATTAACCATCAAGATTAGCACGTTGAATCATATCAAAAAGGTTCGGATTTTTTTAAATTGGATAATAATATAGCATAGAAATTACATTAAAAATTGCTGATGATTAATCAACCTTCTAAGCTATACTGATAGATGATGAGTTTGCCGAATTATGAAGCATTTTTAGAAAACAATTAGGATTGCATATCAAGAACGTTAACAGTCATAGATAGTGGCGGAGATAATGCTTCAGGGTTATCAATGCTTTCCCAAACAAAAACTTGGATATGATATACGCCAGATTCTTTAGGAATCCAGGATTGGGCAGGAGAAAAGAATTGGTTAGGAGATAAAGATCCGGTTAACCAAGATAGCGAGATTACAACATTATTGTCATTGCTTACTTGTGTAATATACGCAAAATTTTGTTGGATATCTTGATTATTCGAAATATCAGCCACAATCATAATTTGTTCATCAACAAAATGGGTTTTAATTTCAGAAGATGCTTCTGTTGTTATCGGATCTGCAAATGCAATGCCCATCCCAATCAACATGAAAGACAAGGAAAATATTAAAAATTTCATAACCAGTATTAATGAGATGTATATTTAATCTAGTTAATGGGAGAACTACCTGAAAAATATCCAGAATATTCTATAATGTACAAAACACTATCCAATCAAATTAAAGTCTTGAATAAAAGAAAAGAAAATGCCACACCAAATGAAGTAAACGAGATAGAAATAAAAATTAAAAATTACCACTCAGAATTATTAAGAATAAAGAAAATGTTCCCAGAGAATTTTTTTGGAGATATTTAGTTACTCATGAGAATGTTCATGCCCGCAATCACATTGATGATCATCACCTTTTGCAGACATTAGTTTTTGTACCATTTCATCTCGAATTTTGAGTAAATCTCCAACTTGAGCTTTTAATGAATCAGAATCCCATTTTATTTGACTGAGTTCCCTTACAACATCAATAATTTCAAGGTCAACATTTAGTAAATTATCCATTAATTGTTCTTGCTCATTCACATAATTTTACAAATTTACTATGAAAAAAACTATTCGAATCAATAGAGTATTTCAGAATTTATGCCTCCATACTTTCTTTTAATAGATTTTTTCTAACAAGAATAGGTATGTTGTAAAATGCTCCTAGGGCCATAGCATCTGAAGCACGGTAATTTCTCAATACCAGGTCTTTTTTGCCCGTAAAATACAGATTTGCTCGTAAGACCTCACCACTTTCATAGATTTTTACTTTGACTAAAACCAGTTCATTCTCTTCACAAATCTCCTCAATCATTTTGTAAATTGATGGTGCAGATTCCCCATCAGTATCACCAAAACTTGAAATGTGTCTAGCAACTTCGCCTGAAAATGCCCTCATATGAAATTCCTTTCCGCTATCAGCTTTTAGGACAACCATTCCTTCAACAGCATAGGGGTCAACGAATCCAACGTAATCAATTTTTACAGATTCATAATCAGGCTCTTGTGCTTGATCAATTTCCATCGTATTACGCATAAACTATCGGTTTAGAGCTTATAAAGATAGCAAATTTTTCAGATCAAAAATTCAAAAGGTAATTTAGAAACTATTTTTATTCGATCAGGATTTGTGCCTAACCCCAAATTATTTAAAATCAGTAGCAGTGGGTAGCTTAATGTCGGAAAATCCGGAACGGGCAGTATCATATGTTCTAAGTAAATCAGTTACAAAATACATGGACAAAGATGTTTTAATTCTCAGCATGGAAACTCAAACCAGAGAAGCAGCTAGAATGCTACGTCACTATGAAACAGATGACATTATCGTTACTGATCCAGATAACTTACCAGTTGGAATTGTTACAGACGATGATATTCTAAGAAAAGTAAGTGATGTCACAGTTTACGCAGAAGCAACTAGGCTAAAAGACATCATGACAACTCCACTCATCACAATTAATGAAAAATCAACTTTGCAAGATGCATTACACATCATGCGAGATAATGGGATTAGAAAATTACCTGTCATATCTAAGAAAAATTTTGTAATTGGAATGATCTTTCAAACAACGATTGCAAATGTGATTCGAGATGCTACGGGTACACCGCCTCGTCTTTTGAGTCCTCCTGTAAAAGCAATTTTGGGGAATCTGGGATTCGTATTGCAGTTTGCAGGAGTACTATTGCTGGTTCCGGCTATTCTTGCAACAATTTTAGAAGATACAGTAATCGCTACTGGAATTTACCTTACAACAGTTCTATTGCTCGTAACAGGGTTCTTCCTAAATTCTTATGGAGAAAAATCAAGTCTGAATCTTCAACAGGCATCGATTCTGGTATTTTGTAGTTTATTTTTGTTAACCTTGTTTGGAACAGTTCCCTATCTGTATGTATTACCAAGTCATGAAACTAGTATAGAGGCATTTTCAAATGCATTTTTTTCAAGTGCAGCAGGATTCACAACGGGAGGAATTTCATTATTTCAAGAGCCAGAGAATCTCTCCCAGAGTTTTACATTTTTCCGTAGTTATACTCAGCTAGTAGGGGGAATGAGTTTCATTTATTTGGTAATTACAGCATTTTATCCAGAGTCAAAATTACAATCAATGCGCGGTTTTATTTCAGGTCGAACATTACATATGAAAGAATTATTTCTTACAATTACAATCATATTTTCTATTTACATAGTTATTGTTGCATCGTTATTGTATGTTTTTGGAGAAAACAATATCATAGACAATTTCTCATTAGCAATGAGCACGCTTGCAACAGGTGGATTTCTACCATCATCTACAATTCTACAGGATTTAGTATGGCAAGAACATCTTATTCTGATGGGTGGAATGATTTTAGGAGCATTGCCATTTACATTTCACTATGCATTTGTTAGAAAGAAATTCTTGTCTCCAAAATTAGGAAAAGAAGTATTAACATATTTTGCAATTTTAGGTAGTGCAACTGTCTTATTCATATCAATTAGTGGATTGGATCCATTACAAAGTGCATTTTATTCAGTTTCAGCTAGCACTACTGCAGGATTACAACAAGAAAGTCTTGCAGGATTGAATGGCGGAGCACACACAATACTAATAATTTTGATGTTCATCGGCGGATGTGGTTTTTCAACAGCAGGGGGTCTAAAGATTTTTAGACTAATGCACTTGAGACACATTAGATCTTTTCTAAGTAAAGTAAAAAGAGCAGGATTACCTGTAGAAACAAAAAAAGAAATCATATCAACTTTGATCATATTAGCATTATTCCCAATAATTTCAGCAATTGCAGGACTGCATCTTGCTGAAAGTGAACAAGTGTCATATCAGGATGCATTCTTTGAAGCTGTAGGAGTCATCACTACAGGCGGATTATCAGCTGGAGTAATTGATTTAGAAACGGATCCTGCAACAAAAATTGTTTTAGGATTTTTAATGATATTTGGCAGATTAGAAATTATTGCAATAATTTACATTTTTGTGCCTAAACTTAGCTAATAGATCATTTTTGGTTACCCATATCCAAATTCAATCAATCCGGACTTTACATCAATTAAGAATTAGTGAATAAATTGGATAGAATTTAATCTCATTAATCAGAGTTAATGATAATGAAGAATCAGTTTGAAAAGAGTGTAAGTAAAGGCAAGAAACTAATCATATTAGGATTCATTACGATAGCAATACTTTTTTTGCTCTATTCAAGATATCAAGATCCAGAATTACTAACCCCAGCCGCAATTGATTCAATACAGAGAATAGCTTATGGATTTTACATTACTTTAGTTGCATCATTTGGTGCAATTGCTATTGGGTTGTATCGATATTGTAAAGGTAAGGTTTTAGGAAAACAAAAGGATCTATCAACAATAATTGCATTAACGGTATGGAATTCAAAATCACGTAAAATTTTCAGTGCAACGTTTATTGGATATGGAATATTTTTCTCACTAATATCAGGCACTCTAGTGTATCAACCAGAAGTGAATTTTGTGATTCATTATGGTGCAACAATTCCATCAGGATTCATTGCCCCATGCTGTGATGGTCCAGGCTATATGCCAAAAATTATAATATATTTGACAGAACATATAGGATTACAAATTATTCCAATAAATTTAGTCTTACAAATTATGGTTTCATATCTAGTAGGGTTAAATGCAGCAATTGCTGTTAGCGCATATAGTATTTCAAAAAAGGGGAGAGGAATGAGCACCATAGGTGCAGCTACAGGATTATTCATTGCATGTCCAACATGTGCAGGGACATTTTTATCAATATTTATTGGAACTGCAAGTGGGATTGCACTATCAATAGCATTAGCCCAAATGCAAACATTTTTCATTGCAATCTCAATTCCAGTTTTAATAATAACACCATATGTAATGGCAAAAAAATTAAAGAATTCTGATGGTAGTTGTAAAATAGACCCTATGTAAATTTCTTGACTT
This sequence comes from Candidatus Nitrosopumilus sp. bin_68KS, assembly GCF_054095825.1. Lineage (NCBI taxonomy): Archaea > Thermoproteati > Nitrososphaerota > Nitrososphaeria > Nitrosopumilales > Nitrosopumilaceae > Nitrosopumilus > Candidatus Nitrosopumilus sp. bin_68KS. The sequence continues at coordinate 51,683 of NZ_JBSWSP010000009.1, read as the reverse complement.
CAGGAATTTTATGATTACCAATATCATATCCGTCACGTCGCAGATACTTTAGTGTGAGTTTGTATAATAATTCATCATTATCTACTTTTTCTAAAATTTCAGTCCACAAAACTCTTCCATTTTCTTCAATGGATTTTTTAAAGTCAGGATTCATTGACTCAGCTATCTCTCTACATTCATCAAATGTTTTTCCATTTTTATAAGCACGAACGCGTCTATCACAACTATCCATACATGAATAATGTAAAAATTCTAAATAAACCTAGTTTGCTTGGGTTCAAACAAATAGAAGACAGAAAATTTGTGGGTATGGGAATAACATCACCCTCAGAATATGTGGATTTTTTCATAAATCTCAACATGGGTGAAAATGTTAGTTTACTGAGTTTTATCAACAATGAGAAAAACGTGCTCAAAAAAAATTTAGATTTGAAAAACATCAGCAAAGAACCAATTAAAAAAGGAATAGAAATTTTAGAACTACTAGTAAAAGAGATTAACGAGAATGGGGAAAAAGCAGTACTAGAAAAATATCAGCAATAATCCTTGGAGAAATTATGGACAAAAATTCGCAGATCATTAGAACAGAAATCATTCGAATTCTAAATGAAAATGGAAAAATTCGAGGTACCGAACTTGCCAAAAGAGTGATTAAAAAAATGGGGAATGAAAAAACAGTTTACAGAGAAATCAGCGCCCTAGTAGAAGCAGGTGAAATAGAAAAAAAAGTTGTAAGCAGATCCCATATAGAATATGAATTGATAAATTTATACGAATCAGTAAATAATCAACTCAAAAATTTACATCAAGAAATTGAAACAGTATATGAAGAAATTAAAAATTATAGCAAATTAAGAGATGAAGAGAAATTTTCATTTCATGAAAGATTAAGAGCCATCATCCACTTGATACACATTGTCCAATCAACAGATGGGATATTGAAGTTGTTATCATACTATCCTGCATTTAAAAAGGATAAGATGTTTTCACAAATTAATAGAAAGATTGGGGATTGTTGGAAATTAATTATGGAAGACATTGCACATCAACCAGAAGAGGATTTCTTAAATGAAATACTTGCAAATTTGAGAATATCACAAATGGATTCAAAAAATGTTAATTGAGATTTTTTAGTTTTTCAACAATGACTTTAAGAATTTCTTCATCATCAAGTAAGATCAACGGAAAATTATTTTCCTCACTTGCCTTACGAAATTCTGTATCTTTGGTCACTATTATCATGTCATTCTCACGAGCATAATTAATTATGGAATAGTCAGAGCCTAGTTTTTTTCCTTCCAACTGAAGTTTTCTTACACTTTGGGCATCATAACCTAAATTTTTTAATCTCTCATCCATACCATCCAAATTTTCATCAACTAGAATTTTCATAATGTTTGATTATTCAAATTCAATATTAGTGTAAACATAAAGTAGATCATCAAATACTTATTTTCAATTAAAATATCAATCTCTCATGGATGTAAAAAAAGAAGATAAATCAGAAAGATCCAGAATTGATCATATAGCATATTACAAGTCATTATCACAAATCATTTCAAATATCCAAAAAGAAAAAGAACAGGAAAGCGAACAAGCCATTAAAGATCATCTAGATAACAGAATTGACGCAATGGAAAAAGACAGAAAGCGAATAAAAGAGATGTTTCCTGAGATCGAAGAGAGTGAATGGAATGGCTACGCCAACTGAAAAAAATCACAATAAGCACCTGGACTTACTCCAAGACTACAAAATTCACCTCATAAAATACATTGAAGAACTAGAGAAATTAGACAAGGAATCAGAATTTGCAAAAAAATGGAATGAAACCGTAATTAAAGAAAGAAGATACGAAGTTCAAGTTATAGATAAAATTATTAAAAATTTAATCAGATTTTAATCATGATATTTTTGTGTCAAATCATATAGATTATTGCAAAAAGTATCAACATGTTCTAAAGAGATGCCATCAAACCATGCCAATTCCTTATCTATACTAAATTTTGTTGAGTCAAATGAGGATTTAGTAAACGCCAACTCATTACGGAATAGTTTGATAATTTCTTCTTGTTCTTTTTTTGTCAGTTCATAATTACAAGTAATCAAATCAATTTGAACATGATAGTTTTCATCATTAGGATTTATTCTTGCCTTTATGAAAGGTTTGTTTAGTTGTTGGCACTCTCTGTAATGTTTGTCATATTCAAACATTTTAGAATCACCAAGATATTTGTGAAAAGCCATAAGTTTGATAATAAGAGAAGGAATAAAATCTACAGAGCAGAAGTAATTTTCTTTATTCGTGTGATTAATCTAATTTTTGTATCAATTGGCATTTCCGGCTCCATTGTAAAATATACAATATTTCTTTTTGTATAGATAACCATTTGAGAGACTCTTTCTCGTTCTACATGAACATAACGAACTTTGCCTAGTGAACGATCAAATTCTTTTCGCATAGATCTTCTTTGGGCTACTTGCTGACAAAAGTGCTCTTCTTCTTTTTGATTTTTTAAATTAGTTTTACCAGTCTTCATGATTGCTTCTCTGATGTTACCCTTTGGATCAATTATAGCTGCAAACCTCATTTTTGGGTCCAAGTTCAATATTTTCTGAACAATGTCTAAAAGATCAGTTTTTTTTGCAGATACCATGTAAATTAAAAAATATTTTTACTAAATATAAGCTATCAAATGTTTTAGAAACAATTCACGCAGAATTATAGTTAAATTCATTTAAGAATATATTAAATCATGAAAGAATCAATTCAAAAGGTTCTCGAAGAATTAGAAATTCAATCGTCACTTGAAAAATCTCGAAAAGTCAATGTATTACCAGAAGATAGAATGCTTGCAATTACCAAAGAAACAGGAGAATTACTAAACATGATTTTACGCCTAAAAAAGGCAAAAAATATGCTTGAAATAGGCATGTCAGCAGGATATTCGACAATTTGGTGTGCAGAAGCAATTATCGAACAATCAGGAAATATCACATCAATTGAGCACAATCCATCAAAAATTAAAAGAGCCAAAACAAATTTCCTAAACGCAGAGATTCAAGATACAGTGATCATCAAAGAGGGAAATGCAATGGATATTCTAAAAAAGTTTAGTCAACAAGAAAAATACAAAGAATTTTTTGATTGTGTTTTGATTGATGCAGATAAAGAAAACATCATCGAATATTTTGATTTGATTCTCCCCATGGTTTCATTACAAGGAATAATAATTACGGACAATATGCTTTATCCAGAAAAATATAGAGACGACATGAAGAAATTTTCAGATTATTTGAGAACAAATCCGGATCTCATAACCATAACAGCAGGAATTGGGAATGGGGAAGAAATTACAATTAAACTAAAATAATTATTTTTGCTGTTTTTTTAATTTTTTGTTAAAGATTTTTTTGCGGAAGATTTAGGCTGTTTTTCAATAGATTTTAATTTTTTAGTTTTAGCATCAATTTGTTTATTGATTTTTTCTTGCTGTTTTTTTAATTTTTTGTTTTTATTTTTTATTTCGTGTTCAATTTTTTCATGCTTCTTCTTTAGAGAATCATAAATCTTTTCTTCTTTTTTAATTTGTGAAGCTAATTTGATTTGCGATTTTAATTTTTCTTTCTCTTGTTGAGTCTTTTTGGCTATAATTTCTTTTTCTTTTGAAATGTGGTTTATTAAATCAAGCCTACTTTCTTTTGCTTTGATTAATTCCTCTTCTTGTTTTTGAATCAATTTTTTTAATTTCTCAGATTCATCAAATTTTGCTTTTTCTTCATTTACTTGCAAAACAATTTCAGCATAGTCATTCTTTGTTTTTTCTAATTCTTCTTGTTTTGATTTGATCTCATGAGCAATTATGGCCTGTTCAGATAGGCGTGATTTTTGCTCTTCTGTCATTTTAGCCAATAATTTTTGCTCAGTTTTAACTTGTTTTTCAATTTCTTCCTGTTCAATTTGAGCTTGAACCAATTGTTTTTTTTGTTCTGTAAGTTCATTTGTGATTTTATTTTTTTCAGAATCAATTTGTTTTAGTATTTTCTCTCTTTCTTTTTTTACATTGATTAATTCTTCTTTTTGGAAAATAATTTCTTGAGATAGTTTTGTTTGAGATTCAATCCTTTCTCTCTCTTCTTTAATTTGTGATTCCAGAGAAGATTTTTCTTGAGTTATTTTTTGCTCATATTCTTTTCTATGACTAATCAGTTGCGTTAATTTCGAACGCTGATTACTAAGTTCATCTGAGATTTTTTCTTGCTTTTTTATTTTATCCTCTTCATGTTGAATATCAGAACTAATTTCAGAAAGTTCTTTTGATGAATTATTTGCATTCCAACCTTTAGGTAAACTTCCACGTGGATGAATTGTTGATTTTTGATCATCAGGAAATTCTTGGGAGTTAAGAGACAAGTTAGTTGTTTTAATTAATTTGGGGCGTATTTCTTGTGAATGAATAGATGAATTGAGTTTTGATTCTAAATATCGGATATCAGATTGATACAAGGATTTGTTATTTACAATCATGTCATGAATGTGTTGTAATCTTCCAGGATCACCATTACCAGAATCTATAAGATCTTTGATTCTATACAGTAATTCATTGTCTTCATTTTGAGAATCATCTTCAAGTGAAAATGATGAATTGAGTTTACTTTCCAGATAAACTTGATCTGAATGATATAATGGTTCTCTATTTTTCACATATTCTAGTATGTGGTATAATCTACCGGCATCACCATTACCAGAATCAATTAGAGATTCTATTTTTTCAATTGTTTCAGTTAGGCTTAGTTGGTTCAATTTCTTTGTCCTTTTTTATTATTTTTTATGTAATTTGGTAAAGATTACTGTTTAAAAAAAATTTACACATACATGAATTTTAGGTGATTTAGGACAGACGGGCACCGATTAATTTCAACCATATCAAAACATTACAAATATCAACACCCTGACTATTGTCGTTTATTAATTAGAATGAAATACCTTGGATATGAAAACAGGATTTCCAGTCATAATTATTGGATCAATCATGTTTGTTGCCGGCCTTGTAATGTTTTACTCAATAGAACTAGGTCAGACAGATTCCATTTTGAGATTAATTAAAAATATTGGAACATTTATTGGTCTTGCAGGAATGGGTGTTACTTTGGCAGGGATTTTACTAAACCTGATTAGTAAAAATCAACAGCCAATACAAGAAAATTTTGATGTTTAAACACTGGTGAAAATCATGAAAGGAATAAAACATATTAAAAATTTCTAAACTAAATTATATTCCAAATTCAGATTATTAGGAATGTCAGAAAAGTTTTGGGTTGGATCAATATATTTGAAAGATGAGGGAGGTTATGAAATAATCATAAAGTCATTGAAACATTATAAAAATAGATTACAAACCATTGGGAATAGTCCAGAGCTAAAAGATGCCGCTGCAATGTTTTCATCAGTTTTAAATCAACAAGCTATCAAAACAATTCCCTTAATTGATAAGACCATACTAAAAATTCAAAACAATCTATCAGATATCCATAGCATAAAAAAATTAGAAGAAGACATTCCATTTATTGAAAAAGCATTATCTTGTTACGATGCAGATATAAAAAAAGCACAAGATACAGGTCATGAATATTTTGTTAAACTCATAGGAAATATGGTCGAAGCAAGAGACGATCTAAGTATCATCAAAATAGCATTACGTAAAATAAAACAATTTTCAGAATAATTTTACAATCCCTGCAAATACCAATCTAAGTAGGGTCGTAATGCCTTGCATTGTTTCTTTTTTTCTAATTCATCATCCAATTCCAAAATCTTTTGGATTTTACCCTTAAGATAATCAGATGTCAAATTGCTTTTGAAATCAGGCATTATTTTATCTAGAATTTCAAGAATTTGGGTAGAAGATGCATGTTCAAAGTCATCAAGTGTCTTAATGATTTGTTCCTCTAGCGTCATAAGATCATTTTAAAAATCCCTTTATTATTTGATTCAACTATAGAACGTCTTCATTATCCCAAGTAAGACGAAATTTCCCAGTTACTCTAAACATCTGGAGTTTTCCACCTTTCTTAAAATTTAATTTGTAGGATTTATGTGAAGAATCTTCAATATCAAGACTCACATTATCATTTAGAGTTTGAAAAACAATCGGGTTGTTAGAAATTTGTTTCCAGTCATTTTCATCAAAATCAAGATAGAATTTAGTATATAGTAATCCCATAATTATCAGAAGATCATCCCGAATAAATAACTAGATAGGATTCTATTTATTCAATGAATTTTGAGGCAACATAAATCCCAAATAACTAACTATAGCTGGAAATATAATCTCAGAATGAGAATCATTTCGTATTATTTCAAAAACCTTGTGAATAAGTTGCTGTATTTCTAGATGTTCATCCTTGTATAATGTTTTATTTGGATTTTTAACAGCGTCCAAAATTGTAAATCCATTATCAGTTTGAAGTAGATTTCTCAGGAGCAAATTGGCGAAGTTTATTTTCTCATCAATATCTTTATGCGGATAGTCAGTATCTAGTCTCTTAATCTGAGACTTTATATCATGAAAATAATTTGTGGTGTTTCGTTCCACTTGATACTGAGATTTTGCCTCATAGTTATTTGAAGGAGAGTAAAATTTCATATTCGCTTTTGTCGTAACAACGATGATTTGTTTATCAATCAACAAATCACGGGTTTTTTCAAAGGTTGTTTTTGCCATAAATTCGGGAACAACTAATTTTATCAAAGCATTATGATGTAATTCCGGGTTTTTTCGGATAGTTTCAAAAACTATCCTTTCACGCTCGTAGGTTTTCAGATTGGGCTGATAATGACTCATTTTATCTAGGTCGACCTATATTATACAGGTCATCTATTAATCAATATCGGTCAAGACTTTACAGAGAAATCGGCCATCGATATTAAATACAAATTTAGAGAAACCAATCACCTAACACATGTGGAATTTGGTGAGAAATCATCAATATTCCACAATAATTTGTAAAATTTTTGTACGTTCAGGCCATTCAAACATCGGAATATTATCTTAAAAACTCATGGAGATTATGGGATTTTACAATTCAACTATTTTGGTTATTGAGGACAGCAAAGCAGTTCGAATTATGTTATCTCAATATATTAAAAAAATTGGGTTTACAAAAATAATTGAATCTGAAACTGGTGAAGAGGGAATACAAAAATTTAATGAATTAGTAGAGATGGAAATAACACCCATTGTATTTGTAGGATATCATTTACCAGACATAAGTGCAGCTGAAATAATTCCAAACATATTATCAAAAATGCCAATTACAAAAATTATTCTCGAGACATCAAAAGACAGACATGAAGAATCGGTTAGAAGTTTATTTTCATTAGGGATTTCACATTATATGCCAAAACCATTACGGTTTGAAAATATGAAAGAGGTAATTAGTACAATAAAAGAAGAATTTGAACTAGATGATACTATAGGAGTAGAAACAGAATTTGATAGAATTAAGGAGCATTTGAAAGCAGTTCATCGAACAAGCATAACTAGAATTTCACAAAATTGTGGGCTAGCACCAAAACAAGTTTTGACATATTTACAAAAATTAAAATCAAAAGGCGATGTAACGCAAATGAATTCAATAAGAGAAATTCTATGCTCTAATTGCAATTCAGTTAATACATCAACAATATTTTCTTGCCCAAAATGTACAAGCTCAAATTTTTCTGAAACAAGATTGATTGAACACTATGATTGTGGTTCAGTTCATCCAGATAAGATGTTTAAAGATGATATTTGCCCACAATGTCAAAAAGAAATCAAGGCATTGGGGGTAGATTATAGAATAATGTCAAATTTGTTTATCTGTAAAGATTGTGAAGAAAGATTCCCAAATCCAGACATAGATCTAAACTGCATAAAATGTGGAAATAAATTTACATTCTTTGATGGGAAATGGATAGATAGTCCAACATTCATGTGGATGAAGGAACCATTAGAATCAGAGAATGTAGATGAGTCAATCACTAATCAAGAAATCATGGATACAATTTCTAATTCAAATTAGCTGATGTTATTTTTTGTCATAGTTTATGCCCATATCCAATAAGCTTAAGTCCATAATTATTGTAAAAAATCCATGGATCTAAATGAATTACATCAAAGAGAGATAGATTCCCTTAGAGATGAGAATATAGAATTAAGAAACAAAGTAAAAAAATTAGAAGAGAAAATCAAAGAGTTGGAGAGAGAAAATGGCATCATTTGAAGATAAAATGAGAGAAAAGATGATTAAACAAAAAGAAGAATACGATAAATACAAGAAAAAAGAGGGAGATTCAGATCTACTCTTTAATGAAAAAGACAATAAGAAGAAAATAAAGGAAAAGAAATGACTGAAAATGCCACTGACGTATACTCAGAAATCGACGAAGAATTAGAATTCACTGATGAGCAAACACAGGAACTTTTGAAGTTAAATGAAAAAGAAATACAAATTTTGATTCTTTCAGAATTAAAAAAAATAACCTCACTGCTCAATCAAAGAAAAACAAAAAATGAAGATTGAAATTATTATTGCATTAATTTTGATTGGAATGATTGGAATTGGAGAAGTAATTGCAAAAGAATCAAAAATTCCTAATTGGATATTACAGGTTTATGATTTTTGGATGGAAGATAAAATTTCAGATGTAGAATTAATTTACGCAGTCAAATTTCTAAATGAAAAGAACATCTTACCATTATCACTACAGAAAGAATATGACTATAAATCAAATTTTTTATTAACTATATTACATAATGATTTTACATACAGAGAAAATTCCTGTGATGATGAATGGTATGTAACAGGTTACTTCATACCTGTTGAGTCAGATTTCCCTAGCTACAAAATTAAAATAAAAATTGATGATCAGTTGTTTTTATTTGATAAAAATTTTGTAACTTCTGTGAAAAGTGAAGGTTGGGGGAAAACAAATAATGGTAATTATTTGGGATGGTATTCAAATAAATTTCATCTAAATGAAACCCCTTTAGATAATTTTGGAAATACATTAAAAGTTGGAACAATTGCCATTGATCCATCATCATATGAATTAGGCTCTGAAATATTCATTTCATCTCTAATTGAACCATGGGATAAAATAATTTTTACTGCTAATGATGTGGGCGAATCAGTAAAGAACAAGCACATAGATGTTTTTACCGGAGAGGGTAAAGAGGCAGAAAAAGAAACCTATAGAATAACAAGTCACAATAATTTGGCATGTTTTATACTGAAATAATTTTTAGGATTTATTTAGCAAATATTTAGTTTAGAATCTAAGAATTTATGAATACTTTAGAATTTGAAACTGTTATCATTTCGGCCATTTTAACTGACATATTTTCTTTATTTGAAATATCAAGTATTTCGTCATGATGTTTGTCTTTCAAATGTTTTAAGAATTCCTCCTCTTCAATATCATTACGTTTGTAATTACAAGATGAGAAGATACAGTTGAAATTCAACGAATAGTATTCAATTTAGTCTATTTTTATCCTTTATTCCTAAAAGAAAGGTTTCTTTTAATGCCAAAAAGACCATTTAATATTATTGCAAAAGATATTTTCGATATTTGGATTTATCATAATTTTCTTTATTGGGATGATTTCATATGGGATGGCTGATTCTGAGGAAGAATATTTACAACTCAAAGGAATCTATAATGAACAAAGATGGAATCTTGAAAATGAATTCAAAGAAAAGTTCAAAGAATCTAGTTCAAAATTTCAAAAAGAAAAACAAACAGTCTATGACAAACAAGAGTCGGATCCCACATTAACTACGCAACAAATCAACCAAATGCTTCAAAATGTGTTCTCAGACTTTGTAGAAAGGCAAGAGAACATCAAGATTGAATACGAATCAAGAGTAGATGCATTAAATCAAATGTTTGAGATAAAATTTGAGCAGTTTGGAAATAAGATGTCATCGTGGATTGAAAATGTAATGGAGATGTGGAATAAGGGACAAATTTCTGACTTGGAATTTGTGAATTTCTTATCATTTGTAATTAATAATGACATAATCAAACTAGAGCAATGGATATTTTCAAAGTATAATGACTAGTCCTGTCGCATAATTCGTGACTGCGAGATCAATTATTAGAAATAGAGTCTAAATCCAAACACGCTTAAGTGAACGATAGGGAAAAATGAATAGAAATGACTAAGAAATTACCCCATGGACACAATATTGGTGGCAGCATTAAACAGAAAAGACGTAAAGAACATAAACAAAATTCTAACTAAAACCACTTTGTAATAGATGAAGTTTGGTCTTGTGTCTTCCTTTTCGGTAAATGCCAGTTGTTTCATAATCATCATTTCCCCTAATAACACGAATCCTTTTTTTGTAATGTTTGATGTGTTTGCCTACTACGTATTGCCTACACCCAGTACAGTAAATCCATTTCATACCATCATCTAAAACATAAGGAACAGTCATTACTCGTTTCTTTTCAGTTTCTTTTTTCTTACCAAATAAACCCATGATTTTTCTTAATCCAATAACTAAAAAATAAATCTATAACGCTAGTCTTATCACATAAGGTGTGATCATTTTTTTGGTAACACATTGTTGTCTTTTGGTTTATGGCATCCACAGTCATAGTAACAAATTGTACCACCACCCCTACAACCACAAAATTCACATTTTTCTTCTTTAGGTGCTGTTATTTTTAACTCAGAACTAGGTGTCGAATCATCTTTTAGTTTATGACATCCACAATCATAGTAACACATAGTATTTCCTTTGCTACAACCACAAAATTCACATTTTTCTTCATCAGTTGCCATTATTCTGAAATATCCACCAAACTCAAGTTTTTGTTTTGCATACCACTTCATATGGTGTTTAAATTACTTAAGATTGATCTAAAAGAATTTCAACAAATCAAACTCTCAAAATCTTTCTAGACACTAACACAATTTTACTCACAAAGAGGGGGCGTTCCCTTTTTACTCTTTGTCGATAAAAAGGGAAAGCCCCCCTGCTAGGCAGTAAAAGTGCGATATAACCTAAATCATAACGAAAGTTTGTTTGTTGGAAAATAATTATAACGTAACATCATAGTTTAATAATATTGGTTGAAATTTTAGGAGTTACACTTACATCAGTTTTGGTTGCAACAATTGCTGCCACTATAACTGGGATTGGTGTTGCAACAGCTTTTTTCCTTAATTGGTTGGAATTAAGAAGGAAAAATAAAGTTAGATTTGCTGAATTGATAATAGAATTTAACAAAGAATTGAATTGCCTTGAATTAGAAAGAAAAACAATCACTAGTTCAAATGAACTTGTAGCTTGGATTCACCGATATCTAAACAAACTAGAAGAAATTCCTCATTTGAATTTAAAAAAAAATATTCCTGATGACATTCCAGAATTTTTTCAATCTTGGATTAAGAGAGGATATCATGCAATGGTGTGGTTGGAAACCAAGAATTTAACATGGACTGAAAAAAAACCTACTGAAACATGGGAACACATAACAAAATGGTGTCAAAAACATAACATTGAACCTGACAATGAACCACTACCTCATTATATTCAACAATATTGTAATTTGAAGGATTCAGAAGCAGTAGTTAGTAAAACTAATGACTCTCAAAAATAAAAAAAATCACTATAACGTAAAATTTCTCAAAGGTTACGGTCACTCTATTTCAGTAAAAAATTCCAAAATAATTCTTAAATCAAATCACGATCCATTCTCTCAGCCAGAACAAGAAGAATGGTTTGTCAAAAACATGCCTTATGAGAAAATAGTTCTTTCTGGAAAAGGTTATGTCTCAACTGAAGCATTGTCTCTACTTTCTCAGAATAATCGAAATGTGATTTTATTAGATAACCATGGAAAACCTGTTACTTTCATGAATGGTGTGATGGATTCTCTTACTGCTACTAAATATCGAATGGCACAATATGATACATTTCGAAATAAAGAAAAATGTGAATGTCTGACAAAGCAAATTATTTCAGCCAAGAAAGAATCTCAACTAAAACTTCTCAAAATGATTGGTAGTGATATCACTGAACTACCAGAAAAAGAGAATGTTTCTGCTAGGAAATACTGGCTAGAATATGCCAAATTCATTCCTGAGAAATATGGGTTTAATTCAAGAAATCAATCTCATATACGCAGTAGCAAGAACAATGCAACTGACATCATCAATGCGTTACTAAACTATGGTTATTCTGTTTTGGCAGGGGAAATTAGTAAATTTGTTTGCGGCTTTGGATTGGATCCATACTATGGATTTATGCACAAATCTCACACGGGTTTTCAGCCTCTGGTGTACGACATAATAGAACCATTTCGATGGTTAGTGGAATATTCTGTTTGGAAGATTTCTAATAATCAAGACAAAAGGAGGCGAATCAAACTCAAAGAATTTGTATTTACAAAAAATGGCAGTATAGTATTAGATGATTCTTTGATAAAGCGGTTCTTGGAGAGATTAGAAAAGACGTTTCAAATGGAGCGTGAATATCAGTTCAAACATGGTAGAAAGATGGAAAATGGGATGTCAATGTGTCAAGAGATTACTATTGTGAAAATATTGATATCAAACATAGTTAAAATTACACAAAAACCATATTGAAATATTAGATTAATACATTAAGATATGCTGTGAGTGGAATTTTTTCAATTACTGGAGATGCAATTAACAGGTTGTCTCCAGAAGACTGTGTACGATTATTTGGACATTTATTACATTTAGATGCTAGACAACTCCAGATTTCTATATCTAAAGTACATTTTACCCCTAAAACAATACCTGACGGTGGAATAGATGCATCTGTAGAAGATGGAATTTCAAACTCTGGGAACTTAATTATCGATTCTGAATCTTTTTATCAAATAAAATCTGGGACTACATTTACTCCTTGGCAAGAATCCACCATAAAAATTGAATTATTAAATAATAAAGAAACAAAAAAAGAAAATTTAGGAGAAGAAGTTTTAAGATGTTTAGACCGAAATGGAATGTATATTTTAGTTTGTATGAAAGTGTCGTTAACTACAGAACAAAAAAATGATGCTGAAAACAATTTGAAAAATATTTTTGCTTTATGTGGAATAACAAATCCAAAAGTAAAAGTCTTTGATCAAGAACAAATTCTTGGAATAATTAGACAATATCCTTCACTAGTGTTATCTTTGACTAGTAGAGGAGATATGAATTTTTCATCTCATAATGAATGGAGTAATCGAGAAGAAATGCAAAAACCTTTGGTGTTAGGAGATAGGCAAAAGGAATTCATTAAAGCCATGGAAGAAGCTCTGTTTATCGATTCAGAACCAATCCATGTGAATGTTCATGGAGAAACAGGAGTTGGAAAAACACGATTAGTGTTAGAAGCGACTAGAAATCCATATTTATTACCTCTAGTTGTTTATTGCTCATCTCCAAAAAGCTTTCTTTCAAGTTCACTATTGACAATAATTGAACGAGATACCACCTTACAATGTATTCTAGTAATTGATGAATGTGATCTTAGAGATCGAGTGGCGATTTGGGATAGATTAAAAAATCTTGGGTCAAGAATTAAACTTGTAACAATATATAATGAATTTAGAAAGACTGATGGAACTACTAGACAAATTCAGGCACCAAATCTAGATGAAAAAGATATTCAGAAAATTATTCAAACGTATTATGATGATAATATTATTGCAAGTCAATTATCGCGGATTTGTGGCGGAATTCCTAGATTTGCGCATGTCATTGGTTTGGATTTAAAAAATAATCCGTCACAACTTTTGAAAGGAATTCCGGATACATATGATATTTTTGAAAGATATCTCAATCAGGGAGAAGACCCAGATTCAGGACACATAAAACAAAGAAAAAGAATTTTATCAACAATTGCGTTATTTAAAAAATTTGGAAATGTCAAATATTTTCCAGATGAAATTAATGCAATACATCAATTAATTATTAAAATTGATCCAAACATCTCATTTGCAATTTTTCAAGAACATATCAAAGAATTACAATCTAGAAAAATTTTACAAGGTGAAGATACACTCTACATAAGTCCAAAAGCATTACATTTGTGGTTGTGGATGAAATGGTGGGAAGATTATAGCTCATCATTTAATTTTGAAGACTTAATAAAAAATTTACCATCTCAGTTAAGAGGGTGGTTTTTTGCAATGTTTGAATATGCCGCAAATTCAGACGTAACAAAATCGATTGTAAAAGGTCTTTTTGAAAAAGATGGACCGCTTCACGATTCTAATTCAATAAAAACAGATCTTGGTTCTCAGTTTTTCAAATCATTATCATTTGTAGATCCAACAGCTGCAACCAATTTCCTTGAAAAATCTATTGGGGGATGGTCTAAGAAAGACATATCTGATTTTAGTATTGGGCGCAGAAGTGTGTTGTATGGTTTGGAAAGAATTGTTTTTGAACCCGACTTGTTTGAACGCGGAGGAAAAATCCTAAGAACTTTAGCCGAATGTGAAAATGAAGAATGGTCAAATAATGCAACAGGGTTATTTGTGAATCTATTCTCATTAGGACCTGGATACGTCTCAATTACAAAAACCCCTCCAAAACAAAGAATTCCATTACTCAAAGACACATTATGTGAAGAAAATGAACAACTGCGCAAATTGGGGTTTATGGCATGCGATTCTGCTTTAGAGGCAGTTCATTTTAGTCGAATATCTGGGTTATCTGGAAATGAATTAATCGTAGACCAAAAAGGGTGGGAGCCAAAAACATATGAAGAATGGACAAAAGCATATCAAGAAATTATTAACATGATGATTGAAAAAATTCCTCACTTACCAGAAAAAGACAAACAAAAGTGTGCAGAAATTATTTTCAATAACTCACGGGGGATTTTAGGATATGTTCCAAATATTGGAGAGTATCTTGTAGGAAAATTATTTGAGATAGTAAAATACATCAATAAAGAAACTGCGATAAAAGATATCATAGACATTTTAGAATATGATGCAGATACATTACAACCAACAATAAAAAAACAACTTGAAGATCTGTTAGATAAAATTACAGGAAAAGACTATCCTGATCTTATGAAGCGTTATGTGGGTATGGATATCCTTGTTGATCGTGTAAGAGACAAAAGAGGAGAAAAACGTAAAGATATGATTCAACAATTGGCCAAAGAGTCATTAGATGTAGTCAAATTACAGTCGCAATTATCTTGGCTTGTTACATTTGATGCAAAGGCTGGATTTCAATTTGGATATGAATTAGCATCTGCCGATTCAGACTATAAGTTGTTAGAAATTATTTTAGAATCTCAAAAAAAATCTAAAGAAAACGGCACTGCATTTTTTTTAGGAGGATACATGCAAAAAATATTTGAAGATGATCAAAAACTATGGAATAAATTAATGAAAGATTTATCGACAGATAAAACATTTTTAAGATTTTTCTCTGAAGTTGCATGGAGATCTGGAATTACTGATGAAATTGCAATGTTGTTATTAGAACTGATAGAAAAAAATTCTATTGATGTAAACGAATTAGCTCAATTTCAACTTGGAGGAGTAATTAACAAATTATCTCAATCAATTGTGGAGAAATGGATTAGGTTGATGTTAAAAACAGGTCAACAGAAAGCTGTGTTAAACGCAATTGGACTTTTTAATGCATTTTTTGTATTTAGGCAGAAAAAAATATTGGATGAGGAATTAACCTTGAATCTTTTAACTCATGAGGTCTTTTTTGATAAAAAATACCCTGCTGTGCATAATACAATGATCGATTTCTATTGGAAAGAAATTGCCATTGAATTCATAGAACAGTATCCGCAAAAATCCCTTGTGATTTTAGAAAAAATGCTTGAAAATATGGGTACTGATGGGATTATTGTTAGAACTCATTCTCAAACAATGGAAGTTTTAGATATTATTGCAAATAAATTTCCCAATGAAACTTGGGAAATAATAACAAAATTCGTGGATTTACCATTTGATGAACGTGCATTTCACATAATTAATTGGATGCGGGGGGGAATATTTGACTCAAAAACCACTTTTATTCAAAATGTGGATTTTGAGAAAATTTTTGATTGGATTGATCATGATCCTCATCGTAGAGCTTCATTCATTGTCACATATGTTCCACCACAATTGAAAAAAGAAAAATCCCTTGCAAGAGAAATTTTAGTAAAATATGGAAAAGATGATTCCGTTCGTCGAGGATTACTTAGTAATTTTCTTACAGGAGGGTTTTCAGGACCAGGATCAAAACATTTCCAAAATAAAAAAAATGAAATTTTAGAATACAAAAAAACAGAAGATAATGAAAATGTAAAACACTGGATTGATTTTTACATTGAAGCACTAGATGAAGATATTAAACGTGAAAAATTAAGCGAAGAAAGAGAATTCTAAAACCAATTTGTTTACAACTCACTCTCAGGTTCATATTTTTCCTCATATCTCCAATCAAACTCCTTTTTTGACACAATATCCCCCACCAAATCAATTGGTATTGGCATAGAATCACAATAACTTGTATCATCAATTGATGTCAATTCAGACAACCAGAATCTCTTTCTATCAGAATTAAGACCAATTTTCTTTTCATATTTTTCCAGTCTTCCAATCTGATCTAGTTTGTTGTACATTATTCCGCTTTTGATATGAGTATTACGTAATGTTTGGACTATAATGTATAACTGTCCATCTTTTCCAATTTTTGTATCTAGATGCTCAATTTCAATTCCTTTTTCAGTGTCATATCCAATACCGCGATTCTTCCATTTTTCATTAAATCTGTAAAATCCATTTGAAAGATAATACACATCATCACCTTCCTTATCTAATTTCATCTGCCCCAACTCTAAACTATCAAGATTTGGAATCTTTTTTGTGCATGCCACAGAATCAGTTGCAAAGGCTATTGTTTCGTTTTCCAGCCCATATTGACGCATAAATTGATACATTTGAGCACGGGCAAATCCTGTGATAAAAGATGCAATTACAGGCACAAAGAGATTGCCCATTTTACCATTTACTCTTTGAGCAGTCTTGCCATAAATGGAGTTTAAGATTATCTTGATTGCACGCTCAAGTGGGTTGTTCTCACGCTTGAGTTTGAGTCTTTTGTAATAATGCTCTTCAACAAAATCTCTAAAGGGATAACTGCAATTACTATTTGGAATAAACTGATGAGAATCTAAAATCTTGTATTTTATCTTAGAATCATCATGTACTGCAATTAGTTCTTCTAGGGTAACAAAAGTTTCAAACTCTCCTATGGGATACACAATTCTATTATTTTTTGTTCTAAATGGAAATGGCGAGATTTTAACAGAATCAGAAACATGTGCTCTGATGTGAAAGAATCCCAATGATGCTTTGGGATTAATTCTAGTAGAATGAATCCATTTGCCATCAGTAATGTCTGGAAGAAATGTTAACGCATAGGGATACGCTGAATTGATGTCATAGATGTAGCACTCTCCGATGAATCCGCGTTGAATTAACTCAAATCGCCCTCCGTAGAACGATTTCCACGCCAAATCCTGTATTTCATAGGGAATATCAGTAAATAATGCGATTTCTACGTCATTGAATACAAGTACCTTTTCTGCCAGATATCCCGAACTAATCCAGTTTGCCGTGTAAAACTGGTATGCGTTAAAAAAAGTATCTAGCCAGTAATCTGCCAGTTCTTGAGTTAAAACACAATCCGAAAGACAATAGTCTCGGATCTTTTGCTTGTTTCTCATAAAGTATCGCAGTGAAAACTTTTTTCTCTTTTCTTTTGTTTCAAGATACTCTTGATCAAGAGTATTTTTGATATGTTCAGAATATGCTTTTTCTAATTTTTTATTGTCATAGTACTGTGCAATGTCATAGCATGAAATGGAATGCTTTCCTTTTCTGATTGTTAGTTGCTTTTTTGGAATGTATCTTATTTGATATCCCTTGTATGGAAAATCTAATCTTTTACTAGTCTTGTATGTTTTAAGAATGTCTCTAGGCAATAATTTTAAAATGCATTCAGCATCATATGACAAGTTGTAGAAAAATATCCAATACCCTTCATGCTTTAGAAGAAGTTTTGCAATGTTATCAAATGTAATGTTTGGATATTCTAATTTGACACCGTTTGATAGCATGAAAAGAAAAATGTTTCCTTTAACAGTTTCAGTGTCCGCTCCCAAAGTTTTTCTTCGTTGTGAGATGTTTGGGTTTCTGTTTTGTTTTCTAGTTTTGATAAATGTCAGGTCTTTGGCATTTGATTTCGGAGTGTAAACCTGTAATGTCATGGGCTTGGATTCCTCCATATGACATCTGAGATGTCCGATTCAAGCCCTCGTCTTAATTTTGAGAACTCACTTCTTATTTCTCGAAGTGATTTTCCAGTATCAAAATTCTTTTGTATGGATCTAAAGTAATTCCAGCTTCGTCGCATCTTCTGACTGCGATTCTTGTTTGCATCTGATCTTTTCTTTTGCTTTTCCTCTTCTTTTTGGTTTTTAGATTTTAGCAGTTTTTGAATCTGGTTCTGAATGTTCATGCGTTCGCCCATTAACTGTCTGAGAAATTTCTTGGTTTGAGCAGTCTGTCGAAATACCTGTAATTGCTCAATTTCCTTCTTGATAACCTCAATTTCTGAGCGTAATCGGTCGATTTTTCGCATATGATTTAGGCACAAAAACATGCCTAATCACATAGGAACTGACCAAAATCACATTTAGGCAGTTATTTTGAATGGTAATAGGAATGACTACAAAAGATAGCACTTTGCTTAGACGAGGAATCCATTCAGAATTATTCTTGTTAGCATATGACAAACCTGAATCAGGTTACGGAATTGCACAACGACATCAAGATACCACAAAAAGACCAGACACCAGTAAAATTGGAAATGCGTTAGACCGACTTGTCACTGCAAATTATCTGCACATTAAAAACAAAAAATATCATCCAAACTTTGAAAAATTATCTGAAGACTTGTTTGGATACCTATCTTCAAAAAGAGTTGAATTATACGAACATGAATCAAAGATTCTAAAAGAGATGGTAAAGCAAAATTTCATTTTCCTATTTTTGGGTAAGGATGTGTTATATCGTATGTTGATTCAACCTTTGAGAATTCACCATATTGATGCACTAGATGTCATTTCAAATCACATAGGAATGATGTGCACATTTTATAAGATGTTAAAAAATAAAAACAGCGTAATTATTTCAGATGAGGCTAAAAGAAAATCCATCTCAAAAATCTCTGAGGAATTGGATGACGAAATCTCAAATGTGAACGAAGACATGAAAAAGTCATTCAAAGGTTCAAAATCAATTAAAAAACAAAAAATGAGTGCATTGGATGGTGTTAACTCGTTAATGAAATCACTCATTTTAACAAGTAAAATTTTAGACAAATCTACCATAGAGACAGTAGAAAAACTAGGAAACTTGTGGGATCAACGTGACGGATTTCAAATAGGAATAGAAACATCTGAAAAACTTAGAAAGTTCTCCGTTTGAGATGATTTCATTCAAGAACTGTGTATTTGTTAATTGATATTCATTGAAATAATTCCAATATAATGTAAGTTCCATTTACAGTTCCATTATGACAGTTACATAATGATTTTACTGATTTTATGAATAACTAGCCAAAAAACTTGGAATCATTACAGAATCAGGCATAAAATTCCGTTTTGAATTCCAATTATTTATTCGTAGAAAAAATTCCATATGTGGAATAATTCCTAATGAAACTGTTACAGTTTCAAATTGGATTTGTATTATCTTTTTAATTCTAATTCGAATTATAAAATTCTAATTATGATATTAATTCGGATAAAGTCTGTTCGAATTATATCTTCGAATTTGCACTTTTCATGCCTAGCCAAATGGTAAAAGCAAAGGAATTGAACTATTCGAATCATGGAGGAACGAATTCGACTAACAGTAAACCTTTTTCGAATTACAGTTAATGCCAATGAAGTTTTGATTTAGAAAATTTTTCATTTTAACCCAGTAAAGTTTATGAAAACAAGTTTCTAAAATTCCAGTAAAATTATGAATAAATTCATGAAAATAGAGTAAATTTTACTGTTTTACGTATGGGGATTACTTGTAAAATATCAATTTTATGCATAAAAAATTGATGTATCAAAAATAAATTTTTCTAGATGTTTAGAAAAATTTTCAATTGAAAAGAGATTATTAATCTTGATTGTTTTAGTTACGTATGTCTGAAAAATCCCCAATTAGTGATGAAATCAGTAAAGAAATAATAAAAAAAACTAAACGATATACAAAACAATTAGAAACCGAAAAAGATGAAGTAAAACAGGCAGACATATTCCGAAAAATTCTTATCATTCAACAAAAAGTACTTATGAAAAAAATTCATGAATTATCTGAAAAAGATTTCCAACAACTAATTGAAGACATGTCCAAACCTGCTAATCAAACTCTGGATGAATTTTCAAGCAAATTAGAAAAGATAGCATACAAAAAATTTGATACACCTGAAAAATTTGATACGTTTAGAGACATTCAAGATATCAAAGAACAGTTGGGATATGATATCATAGATGTACTTGATCAAGCTAATATGAATAAACGTGATTTGGAACGATACTTGTCAATAATTTTGATCAGTGCAGGAGAGCAAGAAATACAAAAACAAGCAGCAGAATTGGAATTGTTTGAACTTTATTCAGGTATTGAAGTCATACAAAAAAGATTAGGTTATGATCATCGTTGGTTAATTGGGATGTCTCTTTTACAGCTGTATGAAAATTTAATCAAGAAAAAACTTTCAGAGTTAAAATTCAAAATAAATAAAGAACATAAAATGCCATTCTTAATTCAGGAATTAGTAAAAGTAATTGAAGAAAAAGAGGGACGTAATATTAAACTAAAGATAGAGATGTCTCAAGGTCTTAAACAATTACGTGACAAACTTACCCATGCAGGCTACAAATATTCAATATCAAAAGATGATCTTATATTAATTC
The DNA here is from genome assembly GCF_054095825.1 of Candidatus Nitrosopumilus sp. bin_68KS. NCBI lineage: Archaea > Thermoproteati > Nitrososphaerota > Nitrososphaeria > Nitrosopumilales > Nitrosopumilaceae > Nitrosopumilus > Candidatus Nitrosopumilus sp. bin_68KS. The sequence goes on along the minus strand of NZ_JBSWSP010000009.1, from coordinate 30,661 downwards.
TTGATGAAGTGAAAAAATTAGAACGTACGCTATATCCTGAACAAAAATGAAAGAAAAAAAGGAATTCTTAGATGTAAATTACAAAATTTGGAAAGATATGTGCCAAGCCACACTTTTCAACATTCATTCCATATTAGAATCAGTTAAAGATCTACTTGAAAAAAATATTGAAGAAAATAAAGATGTTTTATCTGATCACCCATTTGTTGCTGCAGGTCTGTATACGTTTGCTGTTGAAGAATATGGGAAATTTCTATTACTTCATTCCATTGAAGAACAAAAGGGCATATTTCAAATAAAATATAGAGATGAATTTAGGAAACATTGGAAAAAATTCCCTGCAGCATTATTAAAAATCCCTGAGGAATGTAAATTAATTCACAAAGGTGGATTTGGTGCAAATTATGGGAATAATTTTGATACTGATGAAATTGCAGATTTTGAATCACGTTTGGGCATATTTTATTCAGATTTTGATGAAAATCATGAAGTTCAAAAATTACCTCAAGTAGATGCAAAATCATTGAATGTGGCATTAACCAAATTTACTGAAATTATTGAAGATGAATTAGAAGAATTTAATAAAAAATATCAAAAATGAGTAAATTATACTTTCCACTGCATTTCAATTTTATCTGAATATGTTTTCATTAATTTCTCATTCTCAATTTTCAGATCTTTCAAATATTGTTTTGTTTTAATTAATAACTCGTTTTTCTTTACATCCTCAAGAACAAGTTTCCATACATTGTCAAAAAGATTCAATTCAGTATATTCCATATCTTCTGATTGCCTACCTGTAATTGTTCTTAGTTTAAAACTACCAAACTTGCGTGTTGTTGATTGTAATTCCATAGGGTGAAGTTCAGACATCGCATATGTGTGGAGGTGTACTGTGTTGCCACTATTTGGTGAATCTAGATGAAACTCTACACCTTGTACATTTTTACTAAATGCATTTGAAAAATTATTATTAATTATTTTACTTAGTTCTCCAAAAATACGATGTACGACAAAATTATAATCATCTAATTTCTTATAGAATTCTTCAATTCTATGCCTAAAATCAGTATCTTCAATTATGCTTTGTAATGAACTTTGTTTAATTTTATTCCATTGTTCTGTTTTAAAATCAGTAAATTGGTTTGCCATAATATCTTCTAAATACAATTTAAATTTTGAACTTTCAAGATGCAGTGGACTATACACAGTATCTGCAGATTTGATGATTAATTCTCGTTTGCCTTTTTTGTATTTTATTTCTTCTTTGATTTTATCTTGCCAAATTTTTGCTAATGTCCAATCATTTTGTTCAACTGCTCTAGTCATACTTTCAACTGATGTTTGGGTTGCATTGTCATCATTTATGGCAATTTGATGAAATCCTGCAATGATAATTTTTCCATCTAAATCTTTCCAAAAACGATTTGCTTTTACAATTAGAACAATTAGAGATAATAATGCAATACTACCGTAGATACCTTGAAAATATGTTGCAGGAAATATGGAATTACCATTTGTATCATTGATTGTAATTTTATCCAAAAAAACTGTAGAAAACCCAACCGCAATAAGAAAAACAGTTAAAATTACTATGAAATAAAACAAACCAATAATTTTTTCAATCTCAAAATTAATGGATTTGGATTTTAATGCACTAATTTTGTATTCTTTTTCTAATTCTTGAGGTTCATTTTTAGGATGATCAAGGTCTTTTTTAATCCGATCTTCTGCATTTTTTCGTAATCCCCACCCCATCGGATCTACAACTGCCAAAAATGTGCCGAAAGCCCCTGCCATTCCTAGAAAAACTAATTGATTATCGGAAATGCCAAATCCTAGAATTCCTGAAATTATTCCCATGATAGAATAAGAAAATGGATAGTCAGTTAATTTGAGAATTGTTTCTCCAGAAGTCACAATCTCTTCATAAATTATTACTATATCAATATAATTTTCAAATAGGGGCGATCCTATGACAAATTACTTGTTTAAATTAAGAAATCGAGTTAAGAAGGAATCTGAAGAGGAGGATTCTAAAACCTCGCCAACCTCTCCGTTAACATTTGAAACTATTCGTTTCAAAGAAAGACGTCTAGTGTTTGTTTCGTTAGTTTTACTTCCGATTTTATTTTTATTTCAATGGTTCACTAGTGCATTATTTGAAATAAGGTTAGCGATATTTGTAATTGCAATACTAAGTCCATTGTTTGTATATTTTTTATTAAATCCAAAAATCAAAAAATCCGATAAAAAGGAAAACATCGATGAAGAAGGATTTCCATCTTATTTTGATCGTCTAGGACATCCGCGAGCTGTAATACGTCATAATTATTTTAAACAATATCTTAGAGCATACGCAATAACTCTGGTAATCTTAATTGCCATTTTGGTTTTAATGTTCACTTTATCAATTGAAGAAAATAAAAAACTTAGAGATGATTATAATGCTAAATTTTCAGAATATACTGATAGACGTGAGCAAATTGCATCGTTAAAAGGTCCATCATTAAAAGAAGAAGTTTTAAAGCAAATTAACTTATTGGATTTCTATTACATCCAAAATATGAATCATCAATTAGAAATAAACAGAATCGCTAAGGAATTAAATGTAAATTACGATGAATTAGTATACTCCGAACGTATAAAAATTGAGCGTGATGCTGCGGATATAGTTTATGCTCAAACAGAATTACAAAGTAAACAAAATGTAATAAACTCATTTGATAATAAAACAGATTTAGAATTAACTGAATTTTTAGAAGAACTTAATAATAATAATAAACCATACTTCTCATTTCGTTCACAATTATTTTCATTCATTAATGAAAATTTCTTATACAACATTGCAATAACTCCGGGGTTATACTTTGCAAGTTTATTTTTAATTCATTGGATCCCCAGTAGAAAATCAGATTATTATTTCCAATTATCAATAGGATGTATTCTCACGTATGAACAATCACCTAATTTTGATCTGGAACAAAAAAGAAAACATGTGCAGATGTGTTTAGAATTTTATGAACAATATTTAAAAAAGAATTTTACAAAAAGTATTCAACAATTAGATGAGATGACATCTATTGCAATTATGAAATCTCCTCGATCTTTGAATAATTTTTCTAAATACTTGCTACTTTCGTTAAAACATAAAGACAAATTTACTTTATTAGAAACATTACCCAATCTTATCTATAACAAAAAATTACAAATCATTCTTGTACATGAACCTCTTTCTAATCGACTCAAAGATTGGATTCCTGTATTGGCAATGGTTGTTCCATTAATTACCACAATAGCATTGCTGATTTAAAAATACGCTCTTCAAAATCTTATGAAACAATTATGTTTTGATCTTAGAATTAAAAGAATTACGACAAACCGTCATAAAATCACTCACAAAACGGGGGGATACTGTTTTTACTCTTTGTCGATAAATTCGTTAACACCTGGTGGGTCTGGTGCAAGTCCTTTTCTCTTTCTAATATCAGCAACTGCTGGACCTAACATTGATTTAGGGACTTCTGTCCATTCTTTAAAAGAGGTGTTCCATGTTGCACGTCCTGCAGTTTGACCTCTCATAGCTTCAGATAATGTAAATGTTTCAGAAGCAGGAATCTCTCCTATAACAATACTTGATGCACCTTTTTGAGACATGTCAAGTACTTTACCACGCTTACCTGAAAGAATTGTTGCAACATTTCCAACTAAATCAGTTGGAACACGAACTTCAATAGCTAAAGTTGGCTCCAATACAGCAGTACCTGCAGTTAATAACGCACCCATACATGCACGTCTTGATGCAGGTCCTAATTGAGATAAACCTCGGTGTGCTGTATCCTCGTGAGGAACAAAGTGAGTAAAGATAAACTTGCAATTCCTCATCTGTTCTTTACAGAGAGGTCCTTCTTTCATTACTTCTTCAAATCCAGAATTAATAGAATCTGTAGATTCTTGAACGAATTGTACACCTTTAGTTCCGTTAATCAAAACATTACCACGAGAATCAAATTTCATTACTCGCTTGATTGTATCAGTATCCCAGCCAGCTCCTTTGAGTAATTCGGCAACAGCTTTTTTATCTTTAAGATCACTAATTTCACCAGTTCTCAACATGTGTGCAATTTGAGGTTCTAGTGGTTCCACTTTCATGAAAATCTTGTTGTGTCTATTTGGCGATTTTGCCATAATTGGTTCACATGCACCCTTTACAGTTTCTCGGTAGTTAATCAAAGGTTCAGATGTTATAATTTCACATTTTGCATCTTGTATTCTGTGTGTTGCAACATCAAGGTGTAAAACTCCCATACCTGCAATAATGGTCTCACCACTTTCTTCATCAATTTTTACGATAAGATTAGGATCTTCAATTGTGAGTTGTCTTAAAATTTCTACAAGTTTAGGCAAATCTTTAGGATGTTTTGGTTCAATTGCAATTTGAACAACTGGTTCTGAAACATATTTGACGCCTTCAAACATCGGAATACCTTTAATTGAGGATAGTGTATTTCCTGCTCTACATTCAGTTAATCCCAATAGTGCTGGAATGTTACCAGCTCCCAATTCACCAACTTGTTCTCTTTGATTACCCATAAAGAAATTGACGGATTGAACTCTGCCTTCTCTTTTCTCATCTATAATGTTTAATGTTTGACCATCTTTGATGGTACCAGAAAATAGTCTTCCAATTGCCACAGGACCTGCTGCAGGATCTAAAACCATGTTTACAACCATCATAATTGTTGGACCGTCATCAGAACCTGCAAGTAATGCTTTGCCAACATCGGATTCCAAATCACCTTTCCAAATTTGTGGAATTCTATACTTGATTGCATCATTAGGTGCTGGATGATGTTTTACTACCATGCCAAGTACTGCATCAGCCAATGGTGCTTTTTCTACAAGTCCTTCAAGTTTTTCATCATTATAAGCATCAATTACATCTTTGAATGTGATTCCTCTTTCTTTCATTAAATCAGTGTTTATTGCCCATCTATCTTTAGCAGAGCCAAATGTCACACTTGCATCTTGAATAGATACTTTCCATTTTTCTTTGTATTCAGGTTCTGCATATGTGTCAACCAGAGTATTAAAATTTGAAACAACTTCTGCCAATTGGGCTTGCATTTTTTCTGGAGTCAATCTAAGTTCTTTGATGAGTCTATCTACTTTGTTGATGAATAAAACTGGTTTTACTCTTTCCTCAAGTGCCATTCTAGTTACAGTTTCAGTTTGGGTCATGATACCTTCTACTGCATCACAAACAACTACTGCACCATCAATGGCTCTAAGACTTCGAATTACCCTTCCACTGAAGTCTACGTGGCCTGGAGTATCAATCATGTTAATTACATATTCTTGATCTTTTTGGGCAAAAAGTAATGTAACGTTTGCTTGGTAAATTGTAATTCCTCTTTCTTGTTCTTCTTTATCAAAATCCATTGCAAGTGCTTTCCCAGCAGCAGAGGGGGCAATAATTCCAGAGTTTGCCAAAAGGCTGTCACTCATTGTTGTCTTTCCATGGTCTACATGAGCAATAACACCAAAGTTACGAATATTGGCTTTGTTCTTAATAATTTTCATTACCTCTGATGTAGACTTGAATTTTGCCATATTCGCAAAACTTTAGATTCAGGTATTAAACCTTAGCCTTGTAAAAGATCAATAGATCATTTGGTTTGAAACATTTCGAATTTTTTCTGCCGTAATAAAATGACAATCTTTCTTCTTTTGCTTTTTTGCCTCGTTTAGAGAAAGCATTTGTGAGAAAAATGTACAGTAAATCATTTGAGGTAACTTTTCAGATGGCACATCTGGATGAACTACATTTATGCCAATTTTTGTAAGGTTTTTTGCTAGTTGTTTATTGTGAGAGGTTTTTTCCTCAAAAATAATCACAGTGTCACCTTTTTTTGAAGAAAATAATTCCATGTGTGAAAATTGCTCAATTCTGCAATAATGGGCATCATAACCTAAAAGTTCATAGAATTTTGCAGCACAGTACATTGCCAATGGGTAAGTATAGAGATTGCCCAAAATGAACAATCGTTTTGAAATTTTTGCTTTTTTTGCATCAGACTTTGCTTTAAAAAATAATTGGTTATTTTTTGGAATAGTTATTTTTTTGACTAGAGAAATACAAGTTAATGAACTTTCTAAAAAGGAGATACTACCAGCAGTAAACACATCACCATTAGAAGATGTAAGAAGTATTGTTTCATCAGATGCATTTGCCAATTTACTCTTGGGGTGAGATGTTATGGCAGTTGTTTTTTTAACAGTTTTTGCAACCTTGATGTTAGAAATAGTATTTCCAGATATAGATACAAAATACAGATGTTTTGATTTTACAAGTTCCTTATTTGAGTGCAAATCTAACGGATCCATTGATTTTACAACACCATTAGAAAATGATTCTGCCAACATTGAGGACACTAGGGAATCACCACTGCCTGTAAACAAAATATTTTTTTGAAGATTTTGAGAAATTGTTTTTTGTTTTTTAAATGATTTCAAAAAATCCAATTGTAATTCAATGTCTTTCTCATATGCTTCAATAGAATTCATAATAGTACATAGTTTTCTGCATATATTAGAAAAACGATTTAGTGTAGGTTTTGGTATTTATTACGAGAATTTAGGAAATAAACATGGAAATTTCTGTAGGCCACACTCCAGATTCAGACGATGCATTCATGTTTTATGGAATGTTCACAGGAAAAGTTCCTTCACCTGATTTTAAGGTAAACCATGTAATTGAAGATATTGAAAAATTAAATCGCAAAGCAACAGATCCAGAACTTGATGTAACCGCAGTTTCAGTCCATGCATGTGCATACATTCCAGGCTATACCATTTTGAGAAGTGGCGGAAGTTTTGGAATTGGATACGGTCCAATTGTTACAGCAAGAGAACAAAAATCAATTGATGAATTAAAAAAATGTAAAATTGCAATTCCAGGAAAAATGACATCTGCGTTTTTACTACTTCAATTAATGATTGGTAAATTTGATTATGTTGAGATGAATTTTAGTGACATTCCAGAAGCTGTGAAATCAGGTAAGGTTGATGCAGGTTTAGTGATTCATGAGACACAGTTATCTTATGCACAAGAAGGAAATGTAAAAATTTTAGATGTTGGTGAGTGGTGGGATAAAATAACAAATGGATTGCCAGTTCCACTTGGAATCAATGTTATGAAAACAGACCTAGGAATGGAAACGATTGTAAAATTTGACAAATATCTTCAGTCATCAATAGAATTTGGTTTAGAAAATTTTAAAGACGCAATAGATTATGCGATGCAATACTCTAGAGGAAAACCGCTAGATTTGATTGAAAAATTTGTTAAAATGTATGTCAATCATGTAACAGTCAACATGGGAGATCCGGGAGAAGAGTCAATCAGAAAACTCTTTGAGATGGCAAAAGAGAAGAAATTAATTCCAGACTTTGAACTCAGTATAGCCACCAAGTAATTATAGAACAAAAAAATTTTGAAAACATGGGAGACGGAATTGGTGGGGCAGTTATCAGCATCCTAACCAACAATGTATTTGAATTACTTGTTAGCCATACACGAAAAGATAATCAGGAAGATTATGGTAAGATTGAAAAAATAATGATTGGTAAAGTCGATGATCCAGACCAACCTCAATATGGAGAAACAACAAAAGAGGATCTTGAACGGGCATTGAAAGGGAAATTCGTATCATGTAATGTGCAGTATAGAGATTCAAAGACAGATGTACTGGTGTGCAATGTTTTTGTTCAAAGACCACCCGAAGGATTTTAGTTATTCCTTAAATTCTACCCATTCTTGTTCAGGATCTTCTAATTGATTCCATTTATTTTGAATTGTTTTGAATATCCTTTTATTTTTTAACTGAAACATAATTTAATATTACAAAATTTGTATTTAACCTCCACTCATGAATTATACGTGATAGTAATCTTTTGAATCTAAAGCCCAGGGTAGAACAAATGTATAAACAAAATTTAACTGAGCCACAAAAAGTATTCTAAAATTAGAAAATGCCTAATATATGGTAAAATCACATCTGTTGTGAACAATGGTGTTACTTGACAAAAGAATATTTTTTGTAGGTCTTGCTATGATCATAGTAGGAACTATACTAGTATTCAACATCAGTGCAACAATGCCTGCAGGCCAATCAGGAATGACTGATGAAGAAGTGGTTGATTTGTTAATTGCACAGCAAGAAAATCAAGACTATAACACATTATCAGGAATTTTAATCGGAGTAGGATTTTTGTTGGTTTTGATTAGTTTTGGTACAAGAAGGAAAAAAGACAGTGTTAAAAGAAAAGAAAAAAAACCGGCCGAATAACATATAATGAAAAAATTATTTTCGGTATAATTCAAATTTCTTTTTACAATTTCCACAAAATCGTTGTTTGGTTTTTCTACTTTCAGTTCCTAATGGAGAACCACATCGATCACATTTTTCTTTAATCATTTTCAGTTTTTAATTCCCAGTAGGATTTACTCATCTTTTCATTTAATGATGGCAGGAGTATAAGTAACTAATCATTTTCAAATAACTGTCAATAAAATCAGCAACAAAAAAGATACTAAAACGAAATAAAAAAAGGAATAATTATTCCATATAATGGACCAGTAAGGCATTTTCCATAACAGGTAAAACTGCAATTATAGAGTCACCTTTTTTTGATAGAAAATCGTTGACAACATCTTGAAGATAAACACCTTCAGATAGCTGTTTGGATTCAAAGTAACGAATTTTATGAATCATTAATCTTTGATGGCATGTATCAATATTAACAGTTTAAAATGAGATAATAGCACTAGAATTCGAAAATAGTTTCCTAATATACGGGATTGACCTACAAGAAGTATGAAATATTGCCATGACTGTCTAACCCCTATTAGTAGAAATTCCCCAGAAGAATATTGTAGTTTTTGTAAACGCGATAGAGAAGCTAAAGTTATCAAACCAACACCATAATCAATTGCTTCAGAAAATCGTAATGAAGATATAATTACGAAAATAACTGTAGAAAATTAAAAATGATCCAGGCTGAAATTTCCATATATCCAATGGCTACAAAGACTACTAGTGCTAGTTTTTACATTGCAAAAGCAATTGAATCAATTCAAAAAATGGAGAATTTGAGATATCAAATAAATCCAATGGGGACAATTTTAGAATCAGATAACATCGATGTGATTAATGATGCTGTAAAAACTATGATAGAAGTAGTTCATAATCTTGGAATTGCAAGAGTGGAAGTAGTAATCAAGATTGATTCAAGAAGAGACAAACACGTAAAAATGGAAGAAAAACTAGATTCAATTGAAAAACATCTGGAAAAATGATTTGCGCTTTTTTAGTTTGCAGAATTTACAAAATCTACAATAGACATTATTTTACCCATTTCAACTAAATGCCCATAACTTTTCTTATTGGATGCATTGGAAGAAGGATTATCTATGCTGATAAATAAAATATGTTTATTATCCAATGGAATAGTAATTCTCTTTATTTTCTCATAAGCTGCAATTACATACATTCCTCTTCCAACAATTTTTTCAATTTTTGCACGTTCTTCCCAAGCACTTACCGCTCGCTGAAGAGTCTTTTTTGTATCAGCCAGCGGAATCATGGTTTTTACATTGTTACGTTTACTGTTCCAGAGAATTTCTCCATTTTTATCACAAATTGCTGTAAATCGAATATCAGAATTAAAATCCATCAACATATTCAGTAATTTTTCAAATTTTTCCACAGATACCACACGACAACATAGTCTAAAAACATGTTGAATTTCTTATAATAGAAATACTAGAATTGTTTTAGAATTCCAAAGTGAGTGTTTCTCTGAGCTGGTGAACGACTAATTTCTTTAACCATCGTAGCTAATTCCTCCACAGAAGATGCAGTAGGTTTTCCTGCGGCACGATAGATTTCCTCAGAAAATGCAGTTCCAACTAAATCACTCCCACCATTAGATAATGCAACTTGTGCTAGCTTCTTACCATATGCAACCCAATAAACAGAGATATTATTTACAACATTTGCAAGCATTAACCTAGATAAGGCAATAATTCTCAAATCATATAGTGATGAACATTCATTATTAACAAGATGTTGTTGCTCTAATTCAGTATTGTCCAGACTAAACTTTAATGGAATTAAAGTGAGGAATCCATTAGTCTTTTTTTGTAATTCTCGAATTTTAATCAGATGATCAATAATGTGTTCAGGTTTTTCTATATGTCCATATAACATTGTAACGTTACTTTGAATTCCCATATTATGTGCCTCTTCAATTACATCAAGCCATTGTTGACCGGTACATTTACCCCTTACAATTTTATCTCGAATACCTGGATGAAATAATTCAGCTCCGCCACCAGGCATTGAATCAAGTCCAGCAGTTTTAAGACGAGAAAGAATTTCTTTCGTAGAATTTTTTGTTAGTTTTGATAAAAAGTAAATTTCAGCTGCTGTGAGTGCTTTAATGTTTAGTTGAGGATGTTTCTGTTTGATTACTTTCATCATATCTTCATAATATTCTAAAGGTAGTGTCGGATGAAATCCTCCAACTATGTGGACTTCGGTGGCACCCATCTGTTTAGCTATCCCTACTCTTTGTTCAATTTCTTGAGGAGTCAGAGTATATGCATCATCAGCACCATCTTTTCGATAAAAAGCACACATTTGACAACTTGCAGCACAAACATTTGTGTAATTCATGTAGTAAGATGCTGCAAAAGTGACTGTATCGCCAACTAGTTTTTTTCGGGCATTATCTGCTACTGCTCCAAGAATGTGTTGATTTTCATAGTCCATCAATTCAAGGCCATCTTTGTATGAGAGTTCTTCTCCTGCAATTGCACGATCTAATGCTTGTGAATCTCCAACTAGCTGCTCCAACATGATATATCATGAGTTCGTCATGATATATTCCTTATAGTCTCAAGAGATAAGTAATCCAGAATACCACCATCATCATGGTTCTACCATTAGTCGATGAACATAAACCAAAATGTTACTTGTGTCACGAAGGTTTTGAAAACATTGAGAAATTGAGGGATCATCAAAAATTGGAACATAAAGAAGGCTTAGAATCGCATGAAGAAAATATCAAAAGGCAACCAGCTCCTGGCGATGTTACTGTGTTTTAGATTTCTTCTCTTTAATGGATTTTAGTAGATCTTGGGCAATCTGTTTTGAGATATATGCCAAGTCAAAATGTTTGTCAATAGATAACGCTTTTTTGAAAAGTTTTAGGGCATCCTGTAATTTACCCACTTCACCTAATGATAGTCCTTTGTAAGCAAGTGCCATTGCACATTTTTTATCAATCCTTAGTGCTGCATCATAGCACTTTATTGCATCCACATATTTTTGATCCGTATGCAATGCTGTACCTTTGTTTAATAAGGCGTCAAGGAAATCGGGCGAAATTAAAAGTGCCTTGTCATATGTTCTAATAGCTTGTTTAATTCTCCCCATATTTTGTAAGGTCACACCTTTGTCTACCAGAGCCTTTATGTTATCAGGGTCTTTTTTTAGAGCTAAATCATATAGTTTTAGAGCATCATCAAAATTTTCTTCATATGCAAAATCAAATGCTTGTTGCAACAACATATCTATTTCATTACTCATAATGCCTGATAATATTTTGTTTATAATATAGATTAAGTAAAAGTGAATAGAATTTCCTCAAACTACATCAAAGGGCAAATTTTATTTTAGTTAACATATTTTGGATGAAGGTTTTTCTTTCCGTATGTGATTGAACAACTCGGTTATGCCTACAAACCTTGTAACGGCAAAATTCGGTTAAAATTCATAAATATAAAGTAGATGAATAATTCGTCTGCACTATATTATGATGCATGCTTATCTCGAGGATCAATTTGAAGAGATTTGTTAAAACATTCCATAGATTCCTCGTATCTTCCTAAGCTACGAAGGACTACTCCTTTGTAATTCCAAAGATCAGGATCATTTTGATTCAAAAGAAGGGCTTGCTCAAAACAACTTAATGCTTCATCGAATTTTCCATCATCTAGTAATGTTTGACCTTTTTTTACAAGATCCTGTATTTGGCTCACAAATTACATTAAACGTTAATTCTATTAAATTTGAGAGGGACTTTAGCTAAACTAGACGAACAAAACTGAACAAATTTTCAAATATTGAATCAAAATTTAAATAAATTTTTCACCATAGTATATTATGAATCTAGATGATACGGATGAAAGAATTCTCAAAAATTTAATGATGGACGCAAGACAATCAGCTAGACAATTAGCACTCAAACTTGGAATGTCAACGGTAACGGTATTATCAAGGATAAAAAAATTAGAAAAAGAGAAGATTATCAAAGGCTATACCGCAATTATTGATCATGAGAAAATTGGATATTCATTAACTGCGATTATAGAGATAATTGCAAAAAATGATAAAATTGTTGGGGTTGAAGAAGAGATATCAAAATTTGAAAATGTGTGTGGGGTTTACGATATCACAGGCTCAACTGATACCATAGTAGTAGCAAAATTCAAGGAGAGAAATGAATTAAGCAAGTTTGTAAAGGGTCTTGCATCCATTACAAACGTGGAAAATACAATCACACATGTAGTTCTAAATACTACAAAAGAAGATTTTAGATTGGCTTAGGATAATGAAGCGATTCAGTATTTTTCTTATTTCATTAATCATTCTAGGTGCATCACAGACAGTGTATGCTCAATCAAAAAATCTAGACATGGAACTTGTGGTAACTGATGATGAAAAAATTATTCTTTTTTCAGGTTTTTCTATTGTGGTAATTGGAATCTTTCTGTTTTTAGCAAGAGACATCATACTTCGTAGAAAAACATCTTATGATAAAGAAGAACATGAATCAAAAAATGAAAAAACATATGAAAAATATCATTCAGATTGGGGAGAGGATTACGAAGAATTGGGAACAAGGAAGAACACCAAAGAAGATAGAGAATTTCGAGATGCTGCATTAAATAATGAACTTCCAAACTATTATGAAATATTAGGGATTTCAAATGACGCAACAAAAGAAGAAATTAAAGAAAAATTCAGAGAGCTTGCTAAGAAAATTCATCCAGATAAAACAAAAGAAGATTCAGAAGATGAGATGGTCAAATTAAACAAAGCATACGAAGTGCTTTCAGATAAAGATAGTAGAGAAAAATATGATAAATATCTTAAAGTAGATTAAACAGAATTTAGTTTAACAATTATCATGCTAAGTTCAATTGAATTTGGAGTTTGAACACTGTTTGTAAGATTTGTGAAGATTTCAAGAATTACAGAGTTTCCCCCATCATCTATTTTTGTAGTTATTTGTAATTCCCCAAATTCAGTGTTTGGTCCAAGCATCTTTTTTGTCAGTAAAGGAATAATAGATAGATCCTCCACAACACCTTTCATTTTGTACGCAAATGTATCAGAAAAATATACTCCACCACGCGTAGTTGGTTCATTTACTGGGATGGGCGAATTGATTATAGAGACATCAATTATTGGAAATGTAAGATCATTTAATTTTAGACTAAAGTTTAGAAGGTTTTTTTCATTTTGAGACATGAGAGTTTCAAGCAATTCAGGATTTACAGACATTTGAAATTAATTGACTCATAATTCTATTGAGTGTTTCGTGAAATTTCAGGAAATTATTGAATATGTAAAAATCCATACAATCAGAAAACACAAAAAGTTGAAAAATTAGACATTATTTTTTGAATCATAGATCATATTTAAAAACAGGAATCGGTTTCTTTGAGTATTGCAACAATTTGCAAACCCACATTCGATGAGAAATGAAATTCTCAATCTGATGGTCCAAAAAGGAATAGAAGGCGACTGTTATGTTGAGATGCTAGATTATACAATTGACCTCTTTGAAAGCCAAGGGCTTGGAACAGATTATTATGGATATCACAATATTAACCACGAATTAGAGGTAACCTATTTTTCACTTTTAGCATCCATACAAGAAAAAGTAAAATTCTCAGACGAAGATATAAAATATCTATATGTTGCAGCATTGTTTCATGATTTCGATCCGCAAAAAAGCGTAGATAAGCCTCACGAAGAAAGTGTTTTAAAATTTATTTCAATGGATAAAAAACTCCAACAATTAATTGAAACTGCAAAAATTGATTTAGAAATAATCAAAGTCTTGATTTTAAGGACAACATATCCTTGGAGCGGGAAATTAAAAAAGAATGCCGAAGAGCAGATTAAATTATGCTTTGAAAATTCAGAGTTGACTCGAAACAATCTCCCATATCAAGAACATGTAATGAAAATTGGATGGTATCTCTCAGTAGTTGATAGAATAAGCGGGTATGCATTAGGGAACTTTTCAAAAGCAATGGAAATGGCAAAAATGAATGCACATGCACTTGCTTGGAGGCCATCATTAATAGTGAGAAGTGCAGTAGCATATTTTGAAGAATTACTAAATAAAGAAACAGAGATGGCAAAGGCAATCCTGAAAATCATTCCTAAAGAAATGAGAAAAAATTTTTTTGACACAGTACTGGCATTCATGAAATTAAGACAACAAGAAATTAGAATTCAAGCAGATTGCTCATATGAAAATGTCAAACTAGTTCCAACTATAGAAGCAATGTCTACAAGAAATGATCCAAAATTTATTGAAACATTATATGACATATTTTTACAATTGCCAAAGCCACTACAATTTCAAAAAGATAATTTTGAAAATTCTGTCAAAGATCCTGAAATAATTATCAACACTCTTAGATTAAATGACAAAAAAGGTGAGATCATAGGTTTTTCAAAAGGAGGACCACTTGAAAAATATCAATTACGTGAGGAAATAAGAGATGAGAACTATGGTTTAAGAAATACAATATTTTTAGAACCTCTTGCGTTAAAGATGGGGTATTGGGGGCTTAAAGGAGGAAGTGAGATGAGGCACATGTTCATAATGCAAGCACATTCTATGAAATACAAATTTCTATCAAGTTTTGCATTAAGAGATGTAATAAGAGCAAGAGTAGACAAAGAACAAGCAGAATTTGTAACATTATTTGATCCTGAAAGATGGGATTACTATAGAATCATAATTTAGATTCAATCTATGAAAAAATCAATAATAAAATCATTAGAATCAACAATATTGGGAGACATATATTCCCAAAAAGAATTTAGAAATTTTTATTCTGTAGATTCTAGCTCGTATCAAATCAGCCCAAAGGTAATAGTAGTTCCAAAAAATGAAAAAGACATTATCAAAACAGTCCTTATTGCAAAAAAATACAAATCATCGGTTACTGTAAGGGGGGCAGGCACTGGGCTTGTTGGAAGTGCATTAAATACAGGAATTATACTTGATTTGAAAAATTTCAATTCATTGAAAATTACAAAAAATAGCGCCATAGTAGGTCCAGGAGTAACTAAAGGATATCTAGATAAGAAATTAGAAGAACACGGTAAATTCTTTCCACCAAATCCATCAATTGGATCTTTTTGTTTAGTTGGAGGAATGATTGGAAATAATTCCAGTGGAAGCAGGAGTTTAAAATATGGGAGTGTGATTGATAATGTGATAGAGATAACTTTCATTGATGGAAATGGGAATAAAATAACACTTCCAAATAATAAAAAAGTTTCAAAAAAAATCCTAGAATTTTCAAAAAAAATTAATGTTAAGAAATTTCCAAATGTGTCAAAAAATTCATCAGGTTATAGAATTGATAAAATAAAATCAATTATTGATGCTCATAAAATAATTATTGGTTCTGAAGGTACATTAGGAATTGTTCTATCAATCAAATTACGATTAAAAAATAATCCAAAAAAAAGAGTTCTACTCATAATCGAATACAATTCAATCATGGACGCATCTATGAATTGTATAAAAATAAACAAAACCAGACCATCAGCAATAGAATTTGTTGATAAAACAACTTTGAAGCAAATTAATTTTAAATTTTCTCCAAAATCTAAATGTCTACTTTTTGTAGAATATGATGAGAATATCAATTTAAATGAAATAAAACTAAAATCCATTGTTTCAGGTAAAATTGTTAAAAAATTAAAGAAAGATTTGGAAATTAATAGATGGTGGAGATATAGAGATTCATCGTTACATTATAGTTTAAAATCGATCAAAAAAGAGCAAAGAATTCCACACATTATTGAAGATGCAGCAGTTCCTTTAGAGAGCCTATCAGAAATTTTTAAAATTCTAAATAAGATAAATAAAAAATACAATACAAAAACTATAGCTTATGGACATGCAGGTAATGGAAATATCCACATTAGACTAATTTCAAATAATAGAGAAATCACCATTATTAAAAAAATAGCAAAGGAGTATTTTGATAAAATTATCCAACTAGGAGGAACAATAACTGCCGAGCACGGAGATGGTCTTGCACGCTCAGAATATGTAAAAAAGCAATATGGAGAAGAAAATTACAAAATATTCAAAGAGATCAAACATTATTTTGATCCAGAAAAAATTCTGAATCCAGGAAAAATCATTACAAGTAAAAGTACGATCATCAAGAATCTAGAAAAGTTCTAAAGAATTTCACACTAATCGATCAAATCGATGTAGAAACGCTTTATTAACTAAAAATTGAGCAAAAACGCGTGATAATAAGAATAGTTAGCATATTTGTCATTGCATCCATTATTGTCAGTTTCACTTCGGCATTTGCGTTAAGTGAATTAGAAAGAGCAACAATGGATGAACCAAGATTAGAAAATGCATTTGGTCAACCTATTATGGATAATGTAAATGTAAATCAACAAATTCAGATCTCAGCAGACATTACAAATAATCAATCAAAATCTCAAAATTTTGTGTATCTTGTTCAAATAATAAATGAAAAAGGATTGGTAGTATCTGTAGGTTGGATCAGTGGACAATTAACTCCAGATCAAAAACTCAATCCATCACTATCATGGACACCTAAAGATTCAGGCGAATTCATTGCAGAGATTTTTGTTTGGGAGGGATTAGTTAATCATAGCGCATTAACAGAATATTCAAAATTAAATATCAATGTAAGTTAGAATTTTAAGAAAAATAATCCTGCCAAAATTCTTAGTATATAAAAAATTCGAATGATTTATTCCTAATTTGATCAAAAATTCCCCGATACGAAAAATATTGTTTTGCAACAGAAAAATTAAGATCTGAGGTTTGCCTCTTAGTAAAAAAAGTTCAACTAGTTCTTGCTAATATAACCTTGAGCCTAATGCAATTATGACAATAGGATATTGTGTAAAGTGCCGAGATAAACGTGAAATCGGTGGCGCTAAACCATACACCATGAAAAATGGAAAACCTGCAATAAAGGGTACATGCCCAGCATGCAGTACAACCATTTTCAGAATCGGCAGAGGATAAATTTCTCAATAAAGAAATTCAATACTGCCATTCATCAGTAAGGCCATTCCATAAGGAACGCATTGGGGATGGATCTTTTTCTATTTCTTCTGTAATCCTATTTTTCAATACAAAAAAGAAATTCTCCAATGCATCAATACCACCATCAGCAAAAAGTTCATTACCAATTTCTGTGATTCTTTTATGTTTTTCAGGAATTTCAGAAGAGTTAGGGTTTTGAAGACAAAAAGTCATCAAATCGATTAATTCTTCTTCCAGCATGAAATCCATAATTAAGAGAGATTTTTCAGTTCAATTTACATTTTATGTGTAATGTAATGATTTGACAGTATAGAAAGAAACAATTTTGAATAGCCTCAAAACAGATACTTTATGGATCCAATAGATATAGTCGATGAGGTAAATTCCCTACTAAAACTTGGAGTAGGCGATGCTTACAGACTAGAACACATTAAACAAGCATATATCGAAAATAAAACCATCTGGGTCACAGATCAGAATTATTTACAACGTATGAAAGAAAAATATCTCAATAAGCAACAATCAGGGGATCCTATAGAAGATAAAGAAAAGGATGAAGAGGGATTTGAAAATAAAGAAACAATACATTGCTGGAAATGTGGGAAAAAAACTCCACTAGGAGCAAACTTTTGCATGCTTTGCGGTTCATCATTGTTTGAAGTTGGAGTGAATAACATTCAGCAACAAAAAATAGCTAGTTCAAGGAGCCAATTAAAAGGAAAAAGTATGAAAATGCCAATTATTATAGGCATTCCAGTATTAATTTTGATAATCATTGGAGGAGCGTATAGTTCAGGATATTTTGATAAGACATTTGACAGATATGATTCAGAGGTAATTCCTTCAAAAGAGGCACAATCTAAAGAAATAATTCAACCATCCACTGAAAGTGACTCAAAATGTGGACTAGGTACAGTTTTTGATTCAAATTCAAATTCTTGTGTATTAGATACAGGAATAGATCCTAACAACGTAAATTCAAAATGTGGTGCAGGAACTATTTTTGATTCAAATTCAAATTCTTGTGTATTAGATAAGTAAAGAAACCAAACTAAAGATAAGAAAGGGTTTTGGATTTTTAATGTAGTAATTCTTTATCCACAATTTTCTGAAGTGTTTCAATGGTGTAAGGTTTTGAAAGAACAGGAATATGCAAATTATTTAATTTCCCAAAAGTGTCAGAAGTGGTATCAGCAGTTACCGCAATAATTTTTGCAGAATCATTTATTTTATTTATTCCATCGATTGCAAAAAATCCATCATATTTTGGCATTCTCATATCTAAAAAAACAATATCAGGTTTTTTATCTTGAAAAATTTCAATGGCAACTTTACCATTTTCTCCAACCCCAATCACTTCAAGACCACATATTTCAAGCATTTGAGTTAATAAAAATTGATGACTTTTCATATCATCAATAATAATACAAGTATGCTTTGCTTCTCCATCTACCATCTTATCGTCACCACAATTAATTTTCATGTTAAACTACATTAAAGATATGATCTGCTTAATATGAGCATAGTTTTTCAGAATTTTTCTATATCTTGTTTGTTTGTAGGGCATTACAAACAATTTGTTTTATGATTTTATTAGAAATACAGAATATGAGAAAAATCTATTTCTATGAAACAAATCCAGAACCTCAAGTCTGGGAGAAAACAATTGATAATGTAGGAGGAAGAACCTATGAAACACCTTGGAAGGCAAGCAAGGGATAAAATGATTATTCATAACAATCCAAAGTAAAACTATTTTTTGAGACTAAAAACAGAGGTCTGAAATATTCAATAAGTAAAAAATAAACTTGTTAACATTCGTTTAATGATTGTTATATCAAATGGCTTGTAGATAACTGCAGTGACCTTTAACGTATTCATAAGATAGGATTCGCCTGCAAGCAGATCACCTGTAACAACAACAATTTTTGCATCAGGGTTATTTTTCAAAATATTTTTGATCCCATAAAAACCATCAAATTTAGGCATTATCAAATTAATGAAAATCAAATCAGGGCGATGTTTTTCATACATATCAACAGCATCCTGACCATTACTACCAGTAATCAAAACATCAAGACCAATCATATCCAACAACTCACAAAAACTGCTTACTGTTTCAGGATCGTCATCCACCACAACACAACTAACCATTTTGTATATTCATAACATCACACTATATAAGATAATGTCTTAATAAAATGAGAGATTATTCTCCGACAAATTCTCCCCATTGTCTTCCGAGTTTAGAAATAACTCGAAAAGCCAATCGGTCAATATTGACATTAGATTCTGCAACTAACATTATTACTTTATCATAAACTGGGAAACTCATTATTACAACATGTTCTCTACGAGATGCAGAATATTTTACATATCCTAATTCATCATTAAATTTTTTTCTTTTTGCCACTCTAGAAGCAAGTTCTTTTGAAACAGATTGCAATTGTTCTTCATTAAGTTTTATAGTCATACCAGGTTTATGACCACCTGCCAACAATGTGCCAAATTCATCTAAAAGTGCAGCATAACGAATTTCATCATCGTCTAAAATATCCCTACATTTTTGTTCATATTCAGAAATATCTAATTCTTTTTCAGACACAGTACCGATAATTGTAGTTCTTTCCATATAATGTTAAACCGTTTTTAGTCTTTGACATTATTTGTCAAATTATCTAAATCAGAATTTATCTCCTCTCTTATTTTGCTGGCAATTAGCACAGTGAATACCATAAAAGAAATCATACTGAAACATATATCAGAACTAGTTTGTTCAAACTGCACTCACAAAAAAATAATTTTTGAAAAAACGTAAAACCTAACTTCGTTTAAGAAATAAAATTATTTCAAACGACGGTAGATTTCTTTGAATTCAAGTGATAGATTGTATGAGATATTTAGCAAATGTGTAAGTTGATTCATGGATGTTTTATCATGACCCAATTGTCTTAACAAAGTTAGAGCTTTTTGTGGAGAACTAACAGACAAGGAGCTTTTGCCAGACCATGATTCAAAAGCACTTTCCACATCCAAAGAAAAATTCAAAACAAACTCTTTCCAATTGGGCATAGATTTGAGAGCTTTTTCATTTAATAGGACATGAGATAATTCACGGAATTCATTTTTTCTATCAACATATAGCATTTCAAGTGCGGCTTGAATTTTTTTTTCTTCAAATTGGGAGGTGTTTAGCATATACATTCCAGAAATACTCATAATTCATTATTGTCATAATAAAAGATAAATCCAGTAGTTGATTCTCTGTAATGTTGTTAAAAAATATCATCAATAATTAACAAATGTAAAGAATTTAAAAAATAAAAAAAGATCTTATTGGAATGGGTCAATAAATGGACAGTTAACTATGTGATCACTATCCATTGGACGTGCAATACCAATATGGATCAAACCAGCTTCTTTGTATGCGTTCATATCATCAATGGTTTCCAATAGTTGTGCATTTGCATCATCCTCCCATCCAATCATAAAGATTCTCCACATTGGAGAATAATTTGCATCACCAGGGGCTCCTGCTGCAATTCCAGGCTGAAATCCTAATGGACCAGTACCTGTCAAACCATTTTTGAATTGATACAAATCTACTGCTGCTGAATTTGCAATCAAACTAGCTGATGTTGGTGAACTTACAACACCCATCATTCCGGCGGGATCACTTGGAGTAGCATCTGTTACAATATAATAGATAGTTCTACCATCTGGGCCCCATCCACGATGAGCTATGAAAGTCACATTCATCTCTTCTGTATTGATATCAAGAACTTGTCCGCCACCATAAGGAGTATCATCAGTCAAAGTTTTGTCTTCCTTAACCAGCATCTGACCTTCAGGCCAAACAATTTGAGGCATATTCAAAACCACATTAATTGGAGTTAATGTGATTTCATCGTTCTCAGCTGCTTTCATAATCATTGTTTCTGAATCCAATACTCTTGGGGATGCACCTTCGTTCCACATTACATGGACATGAGAAGTTAATGCACTGTACACATCTGCTTGCGCAGGAGTACTAGTAAACACTTGACCTTGGTATCCGTGTACACCATCACCTTCAATGCCGTTGGTAAACAAGTATACTTTAGAAAGGGCATCTTTTGGAGCATTCTTTAACAAAGGAGCAAGTTCAACTTGCCAACCTTGTTTTTCAGTAATTATCTCGGCATGTGTTGGATCACTTGAATCAGTGATGATATAGTAAACATCTCCACCGTCATAGTATCCTTGATGCAAAGGAATTGTTGCTGGAACATTTGTTCTCGATAATCTAAGTTCAGAACCCAAGTTATCTTCAGTTTTCTTTTCCATCATGTTGTCTTTCATCATAGAAAGATCTTTTTCCATCACTGGTTTTTCCATTTTTGGTTTTTCAACTGGAGTTACAGGAGTGGTTTTACTACCTTGATCTGCTTCCCAAGCAGCTTTGCCACCTGGATATTTAGAGCATAGGTCTAATCCACAGATGCCAGTACTGGAACCATATTGAGAGGTTCCAGTTCCTTTACTTTTCAAAGCAAAGGCATCTGATAGACTATCTGTTGCCAAACCTGCTGTAAACAAGGGTAAAATTGCTAGAAGTGCAATGTATCTTAGACTCTTGTTCATGAATAAGAAATAGATTTTTGCTTTAAAAGAATTTGTCCAAATCACACAGGAAGTTCAGAAAATCTATTTCCAACATAATCCCAATTAACCACATTCCACCATGCATTTACATAATCAGCTCTTTTATTTTGATATTTCAAATAATATGCATGCTCCCAAACATCCAATCCCAACAAAGGTGTTTTTTGAACAACCCAAGGACTATCTTGATTTTGAGTTGTTATGATTTCAATTTTATTATAAGTCTGATTAAAGACTAACCAACACCAACCACTTCCCTGAATTGAAAGAGCCTTTTCTGAAAATATTTTTTTAAAGTTCTCAAAACTATCAAAATACACATCAATTGCCCCCTCTATTTTTCCACTAGGTTTTTCTTCAGCATTAGGAGTCATTGTTTCCCAAAAAAGTCTATGATTTTCAAATCCACCACCAAAAAAATTAATTGATCTTCTACCAGATTCAGGAATGGATGTAATCTCAGACAGAATTGATGAAATATACTTTGGGTGTGATGAACCCCCAATTTCTGCAAGGGATTTGTTTAAACCATCAACGTATGCTTGATGATGTTTTTGATGATGTATTTTCATTGTTTCTTCATCAATAAATGGCTCTAGTTCATCATATTCATAAGGCAATCTTGGAAGTTCGTATCTAACCACAAAACAAATTTCTGTCATCCACATATATTCTTCAAGACAAAAATAGGTAATGATGATTAATTCAGATGGAGATGAAATATCATGAGAAAACTTGGTACCATTGATTTGGAAATTTTAGATTTAGCTATGACTGTTAATGGAACATTTAATGAGAACAACCTTGAGAATTCAGAATTAAAGAGATTAGGAGTTGGAAAAATTTTAGATTCGTTGGCATCACTCAAAGATAGAAAATTTATTTCTCTAAATAATGATGGATCATTTTCAATTACGAACTTGGCAAAAGAAATTCTTTGGAGTGAAATTCCAACATGGGCAAAAATTTTGCGTCTACTTCAGATTAAATCATGTACCCAAAAACAAATTGTAGATATTCTCAGAATATCAGAAGAGGAGATATTAGAGAATTTAGAAAAATTAAGGAAAAATCAATTTGTTTTGATGTCCCCTCAAAGACAAGAAGAAAAAATAGTAAAAATTTACGAAATACTACCTGAAGGAATTGAAGAGATTGATGAAACAGAAAAAAAGGGATTTGAAAAGACAAAATTTTCAGGTCTTACTCCAG
Source organism: Candidatus Nitrosopumilus sp. bin_68KS (assembly GCF_054095825.1). Taxonomy (NCBI): domain Archaea; kingdom Thermoproteati; phylum Nitrososphaerota; class Nitrososphaeria; order Nitrosopumilales; family Nitrosopumilaceae; genus Nitrosopumilus; species Candidatus Nitrosopumilus sp. bin_68KS. The sequence goes on along the minus strand of NZ_JBSWSP010000009.1, from coordinate 7,372 downwards.
AGTTAGAGATAACTAGCTTAATAGATGAGATTTTAGTCATTACACAGAATTCTAAATTAGAGCAATCTGAAAAAAATAGAATCGATGAAAAACTATCAAAATTAAAAAGTAAATTAAAAGTATGACTATTTTGAATTGATTTTATCTTGAATTTGCGCCAAGATTAATTCTGCTTTATCTTTATTTTCATAATTGTCAGATGACTCATCCATAATTTCATCAATCTCATAGCTCTTATCTACCAAGATATTTGCCACATGATCATCAAGAGTCCCTGCACCTATCAAATAATATGCAAAGACAGTATTTTTTTGACCAATTCTATGAAGTCTATCTTCTGCTTGTCTATGAATTGCAGGGCTCCAATCGAGCTCTGCAAAAATTACATATTTTGCTCTAGTCAAATTAATTCCCACATTTCCAGCACGTATACCTGCAATCATGAGTTTAGATTCGCCTTTTTGGAATTTATCAATTTGATCCTGTCTAAAAGAATCGGATTGTCCACCAATTATTGTGACAGGGGAAAATTCCTCGAGACTCTCATTTAGAAGTTTATGAATTACTTTGTGATGACAAAATACAACGACACTCTCTTCAATCTCCATGATATTTTTAACGAAATTAATCACATGTGGTAGTTTTGCAAGACCTGCAATCTGTCTTTCACTTTGAATTGCCCTATGATATGAAGCAGATTTAGAAAATTCATTTTCTGCAACTTTTTGTTCTTCCTCAAGTTTTTTCCAGATTTTATCAAGTTCCTCAAGATAGTAATCGGTATCAGCTGCAATTACTTCCTTGTAACGAACTTTATCTTTTAGCTCTTTTAGCACATCAGATTTTTTCCGTCTTAGCATCACATGTTTTTGTAATTCATTTCTAAGTGATGCACGTTTATTTTCCAAAACAATTGCTTTTCCTTTTTCATTTACATAGCAAAAGTATTCACAAAATTCTTTAAAGCTTCCAAGAAGCCCAGGTTTGATTATATCAATGATCGGCCATATTTCAGAACCTCTATTGTAAATTGGGGTACCAGACAAACCAATCCTATACAATATTGACGGTAGTGCAGCAAGTTTTTTTACTGCTTTATATTTTTGAGTAGTTTTTGACCTTAGATTATGGACTTCATCACAAACTATCGTACGCAGACCAACCTTCATCAAATCCTCTGATCTTTTTAAAAGTAATTCATAGTTAATGATGTAAATATCAGTGACAGGTAATTCTTGAGATTTACCAGTTCGAATAATTGTAACACTAGGTGATTCAGATTCTAAAATCCTACCATTTCTACTTTTTCTCTTTAAAAATTTTTCAATTTCCCTTTCCCAATTGTTCAATGTTACCAAAGGAGCAACAACGAGTACAGGAAAAGTTTGTTTTTCAGTGGAGACATACGATAAAGTTTGAACGGTTTTACCCAATCCCATCTCATCAGCTAATAATGCATTGCCAGATGATTTCAGTAAGAAATCTAAACCTTCTTTTTGAAAATTTAAAAGTTTTCCACGAAATTGCTCTCCAGCTTTTGCTTTCTTGAGTTTATGTTTAATTGGAGGTAAAGCAGGTTTTGGAGCATAAGTTTTTACAATTTTTCGTTGCCAAATTGTTTTTGACAGAATTTCTAGGGGATATCTATCCATAATGAGTTTTAGTTGTTTTACGTTTTCGGTGTTATCAGTAATGATTACCTCATTAACATTTTCACCATACCATGCTTCAGGAACTAGCCTCGAAATCATGTTTACAGCACGATCACCAGTAATTTTCCAACACCAGATTTTAGAATATTTGTCAAGAACATACTCTAAGGTTCCAATGTTTTCCATGGATGTTTCCATAATTTGTCGATAGAAAGTTTTTTTGCCTTATGAATCTTGATATTTTTCTCGATCATTGAAAAAAGAGGTCATGATCTAAAAGAGTTAAAATATGATACATGTTTACCTATATGGAAAAAATCATTGAATGGCCAGGCTCAATAAATAGAGCATCGTTATCAAAAAGACAAATTAGACAACACAAATCAGATGAAACATTAAATTTAGAAATTTCATAATTTTTAGGATTTTATCATTGCATTACAAACAAAATTAAAAATAACTCACAGATTTTTGGAACAGTTTATTCTATTTTAGATAAAGTCACAAAACACCATATTTGTTGAAATTAAATTATAATATATCTTTAAAATTCATTAAATTTCAATGACAATGTGGATTTTATTCAAAACGAGGAACCAAATATTGAGAAACCAATTATAATAGCTGCAATGCAAGACATGGGTAATGTTGGAAGCATAGTAGTGAATTTCATCAATGATTCATTACGAACAAAAACATTCAGAACTGCAAAAACACCATATCCAACTTATGTAGTTGACAATGGAGGATACATTGATCTTCCTGATGAAAGTTGGGAATACAAATACACAGAGGATTTAATCGTATTTGGGGGAGGAAAAGGACAACCACAAAGTAATAGTGAATTAAATGCACTATGTCAAGATGTAATGGATATTGCAAAAAAATATTCTGCAAAATTCATTTACACGTTAGGAGGATTCCATACAAACAGACCACTAAACAACATTCCAAAAACATACATCACTACAACATCAATGGAGTTAACAAAACAGATGGAAACTCTAGATGTTAGCACAACTCCTCAAAAATCAATAATCACAGGCTTTAATGGATTGATTTTAGGATTTGCAAAAAAAAATCAAATTCACGGAATTGGCATGTATGGGGAACTAAATGAGCCTGAAATTCCACAATACAGAGCTGCAATAAGCATTATCAAAACTATTGAAAAATTAACATATAGAAAATTGGGAGATACCAGTCAATTAGAAATAATGGCTCAAGAGATTGAAAGAAAATTTAAAAATTAAGATTAGTGTGAACTTCCCACCGGATGGGGTTCAGTATTTTCATCATGGCAATCACAACTGCACAGATGTGTTTTATGATTATTCATACAATCAATACATTCAAAATGCTTTCTTGTCTCGCATGCAGCACAAATCATCCTATAAATCATAAAATATAGATGAATTTGAATTTTTTCTATAGGCTAATACTCTACTTCGCTTCGCCTAAGAAGATTTTCAGTCAACTCCACATATGCCTGTGGATCAATTTCTTTTGCAAAACCTTTGTCTATATTTATCAGATAAATGGAATGAAGATGAGCATTTAGAATCTCAGCATATGTTATTGGGGGATTTTTGTAATACCGATCACATAATTCTTGCACTTTTTTTACGTCTTGTTCATTTCGTGCATTTGGAGGCAACATGAATATCTTTGAAATAGGCAATATACCAACTGCTGGAGTGGCCAATGAAAATTTTGAGCAATGTTGACTATACCGCGCAATTTTACTAATTATTCTTGCAGCAAAATAATCTACGGTATCCATTGCATGATCAGGAGGGGTAAATCCAGTTTCAATTTCAATGATTGTATCACCATCTCCTTTTTTAGCATAAATATCACACACCAAAATATCTGAAACATCTTTTTCAACTTTAACTAAGTACCCTCTAGAAATAAGATTATTCGCACAGATTAATTCCAAAATAGAATGATTGATTTTTACCAAATTTTTTTTATACATTTCAATTAATTGTTTGCAAACATTGTTTAGTTTGTAGACATCCTTTTCTTTGAGACCCATTGATAATTTTTCAGTCATTTGATTTACATCATTTCTGAATTTTACCAAGTCCATGATTGTAGAATGATGAATCTAGTAGTTTAAGAGGTAGCTGGAAATCAAAAATTTAGTCCAAAAAAGAGGCAAAATTACTCAAATAAAATTAAAAAATGGCTAATTTTTATTCATACTTTGTCTTAACAAGGAAAATCCAAATAATGTAACGTGTATAAAACTAGCCTTGGAGCAATTGGGTTATTTTCATTTTTAATGTTATTTTCAATTATTTCTACATCTCATGCAGAGTTATGGGAATTAGTAATTGATGTAAGCGTAGAAAAAGGAGCGATTTATTCAGGAGATTCTGTAATTATTACAGGCAAAGTTGTTGACCAGGCATACAAACCAATTAGAGGCGCAGAGGTTTTCATCAAGGCAGGATCTTACACTACAAAAGCATTCACTGATCCATGGGGAGTCTTTAAAGGAGAAATTAAAGACTTTGAAAGAATCCCAGGCACATACATTGTCGATGTCATCGGTTCATGGTACGGAATGACAGGATTTTCAACTACAGAATTTCAAGTCAAAGGAGAAGTATCTCAGGTATCAGCATTACAAGAAAAATTATCCACAGATGAAGCAAGAAAGTACCTAAGTTCCAATGAAAGTGACTTTGTCAAAAACCCAATTGGCCAGACACTGTTCAAGTATTATCACAAACTGTTAGATGAGTTAATCTTTGAGCAGAAAATTGCCCAAAAACCTTCAGAAGATAAAATTTTCATAGAGCAGCAAAGATTGATTGCAAATAATCTAAGAAATCAAGCAATTGATGAGTTTAAACCAGGTGCAGGCATATATGGAGGAATTCAATATCATGATTACATCAATAGTTTAGATCCAGAGATCCAAGATTTAGTAATTAGCCAACTCAACTTTACAAAGAATAATTTTGAGGAAGCTCAGAAAATAAGAGATGAAATTCTTGCAAATGGAGGAACATACGAGGATGCAAGACAAGCATATCTTGACAAAATATCCATACCAAAAGAAATTCTAGAAGAGTTTAATCAAGAAAAAATTGAAGAAAAATTAGAAGAGAATTCAGAAGAGGATCAAACTACAGAAGAGAATTCAGAAAATCAATGAACGATTGATAATTTCTACGCGGACCTTATATTCAAAATTACACAATAAAATTTAATGAAAATAGATATTCCATTATCTTGTCCAACATGTGGCGGAAAAATGTATTCAGTTAGTTATGAATCATCATTTACCATTCTCAAGAAAAGAAGTTGGCAAGTATGCAAAGAGTGTAACTTTGAGAGAAATTCCGAAGAGTTCAAAAAATCTATTTGCTGTGCATGACAGCACTATTCTTTTTCTAAACAATCAATTATCTTTGAGTTAATTTTCATGAAATCCATAAGTAATTCCCAACTTAACATTTCACGTTTTGATCCAAGAAGTCACCATAATTACAGAAAATGGAGAAAATACCTAAGTGTAGCAAAAATCTAGTAAAGAGATGATGATATTATATGATTGAATTTGATGAGAAAGTATTCTACGCCATAATATCCATAGTAATTTCTACAGGTATTTTTTTTGGAGTCACATATATTTTAAAAAAATTCTTTTCGGGATTAAAAGGGATTCATAAACTAACAGGACTTCTTTCAATAGGCATAGTTGCAATAGAAATCTTATACCTTGGAACATCATTTAATGTATTTTCATTAGCAATAGAAACAATCATAGCTGTAGGAGGAACATTCTGGCTTTTGTTAATAGCCTTACAAAACCATCTCAAAAATATTTCAGCAGGCCTTAGTAATTATCTGAATCGTGAAATGGATATTGGAGACATGATTGAAATCAAGGATCAAAAAGGAGTTATTGTTCACCTAGGTTTGTCAAAGACAACTATAATGGCAGATGATGGCACAAGAATATTTGTACCAAACCTGAAATTTACTGAAGAATTATTGAAGGTGTTTCATAAAAAACAACAATGCAAACATTTTGAGCAAATAACAAAGACTGCATCTCCAAAAACTCAAGGTTGTGAGGAATGTGAAAAAAAAGGAAACCGGTGGAAATCGTTGAGAATGTGCCTTAACTGTGGCTATGTTGGATGTGACAGGTCATCAACTGGAAAACATGCAGAAGAACATTTCAAAAAAACTAAACATCCCATCATAGTAGAATTACCAGAAAAAAGATGGAGTTGGTGTTACATCCACGACTCATATTATTAATTTCCATAAACAATTTTTAATCCAAAGCAAATACAAAGAATGATTTGAAAGTATTTCACAAGCCCACATGCATTACCTGTAAAAAAGCAATATCTGAGATTCAAAGAATGAAGATAGATATTGAGAAAAGAGACTTTTTCAAAGATCCACTATCAGAAGCAGAATTAAAAAAAATCATCAAGATGTCAGGAAAAACACCATCGGAATTTCTTAGAAAGCGAGACAAAATGTTCAAAGAATTAGATTTGGAGAATAGTCAAAAAACAGATTCTCAATTAATTAAAGTAATGGTGAAATACCCAGGATTGATTATGCGCCCCATAATTATTTCAGGGAATAAGGCATTTGTAGGAAAGATTGATTCAAAAAATCTAAAATAATTCAGGATTCCTTTTTGAAAATTCTTAAGGCTTCCAAATGAGAGCAGTTAGCCTTTAGTCCCTTTCCATGATGAAATTTATAGAAATTTTTGAATCCAGGACACTCACATGTATCAGATGTAACAAAATAGGATTTGTCAGGATCTGAGGAGGATTTTATCTGAAACAAATCATCCTCAATTTTTACAACACCTCCATTTTCAACTAGTTTTTTTGCTTTTTTGATAGTATTTGCACTCATAATATTTCATAAGATATCATCATTTTTTATTCTTTAATTTTTTCATCACATTTGTCCATTCTAAATCATCCTGAGACATTGCATTCTCATAAAGAAGTTCAAATGTCCATGCCAAAATTTCACCCCATATTGCTTTAAGAGATTCATCATCTGTCCAAATAACACTAGTTTTCACAGCATTCATTGCAAGAATAGTATTTCCATTCTTTACGGGATTCTCCTCCCACTTTTTTAACACCCTATCACAAAATTCTAAAATCTCAGGTTTTGTTAAAACAAGTTTATCAGGATCAAATGTCTTTTTTTTATCCATAAATAGAATAGAACAAACTAAATTATAATATTTTAAAAAAAGATAATTTTCTCACATGTTCATAAAATGCGTATATCAAATGATGCCGTAGCCATACAAGACGAGAGACTGCTTTTCTGCCTTGATTAGCACCTAGAATTCGTTTCGCTCTCGTCATTTTTTAATTATATAATTTTCTGAACTCGGCCTATCTTCCCATCACTTAATTCAACCTTGATCCCATGCGGATGATAATTGCTCGAAGTCAGAATTCGCTTTACTGTTCCATTAGTTAAACTTCCTGTTCTCTGATCTTTTTTGAGAATTATCTGAACCGGAGTACCAATCGATATTTTATCTCGAGGAGGAATGTCAACCATTAAAAAATAACAAAATATGAAGACTCTAAATCTTTGTATTAGAAAATAAAGGAGTTTTGAAAATTACTCAAAACGATTTTTAACTTTGTTTGTGATTTTGGAAACATTCTCTGCAATAAACAGGTCTGTCGTCTTTTGGC